>NZ_JBKZWT010000003.1:0-63084 GCF_047759905.1 Sinomonas sp. G460-2
GTGGCCCTCGGGCTGGTCCTCGCCGTCGCCGCGGCCGCCTTCCTCTTCCTCGGCGTGGGACCCCGGTTCCTGAGCTACCAGACCTCGACGATGCTGACCGGCTCCATGGCTCCGCTCATCAACCCGGGCGACGTCGTGGTCAGCGTCAAGACCCCGACGTCGGCCTTGAAGGCCGGCGACATCATCACCTACCAGATCCCCGTGCAGGACCAGCGCGTCGAGACGCACCGGATCGTGAGCGTCACCCGGAACTCGGCCGGCGCCACTATCATCACGACCAAGGGCGACGCGAACAACGGCTCGGACCCCTGGACCGCCGTGATCACCGACAGCACGGTCTACACGGAGGCAGCGGTCATCCCCTGCCTCGGCGACGTCATCAGGACGCTGCGCTCCCCGATCGTCCGCTCGATCCTCCTCTTCGGGGCGCCGACGATCCTGGTTACGCTTCTCCTCGTATCGATCTGGCGGCGGCCCGCGGCAGCCGCGGTCGCAGGTCCCGAACACGCGGAGGCGGAAGGAGGAAACGCCGGTGAACGCTGACCCACCGCCCGACCTCGAGCCTGCCCGGCTCGACACCCTCGCGGTCGAGCTCGATTCCCGTGACGACGCCTGTGCCTTCGCCGCGAAGTTCCTCGACCTCCTGCCGCGGCGGCTTCAGAAGATCGCCGCGACCGTCCAGGCCGGGGACGTGGAGGCCGCGCACGTCGCACTCCTGAGCCTCGCGGTGTCGGCCGAGATGGTCGGCGCGCTGCGACTCGAGCGGAACACGCGTCACGCTGACCGGGAGCTCCGCGCCGGGCGCCTGGGCGGCGCACGCGGGGCGATCCCCGAGCTGAATCACGACGCCGACGCCGTCGCGCGAGCGCTCACCGACCTGCTCCGGGCACGCTGACGCCGTCGACGAATCAGACCGACGGTGCGACCATCCCGTACCCGACGCCGCGCACCGTGCGGATGAACCGCGGATTCCGACCCCGATCGCCGATCTTCCGGCGAAGATTCCCCACATGGACCTCGACCAGATGCTCATCCGAGGCCCACTCGTCGCCCCACACCGAGCGGAGCAGCATCTCCCGTGTCCACACCCTCCGCGGGGACCCGGCCATGAGCGCCAGGAGGTCGAATTCGGTGCGGGTCAGCACGATCTCCTCGCCTTCGACGCTCACTTGGCGCGCATCGACGTCGACAATGAGCGAGCCGTGAACCATGCGGTGGGCGTCGGGCGCGGCGGCTGCCTCGGGGAGCGTCGCCGAAAGGACGACGGCGGGCGGTTCCGTCGCGCGAGTGGCGACGGTCCGTGGGCGGCGGAACATCGCCTCGATCCGCGCCTGAACGGTCCGGGGGCTGAAGGGCTTGCTGATGTAGTCGTCGGCGCCGATCTGGAGACCCGTGAGCTCGTCGATCTCGTCCCCGCGTCCCGTGATCATGATCACGTAGGCGTCGGAGAACTCCCGGAGTCGGCGGCACACCTCTGTCCCATCGAGGTCCGGCAGATTGAGGTCGAGGGTCACGAGGTCGGGGCCGTGCTCGCGAACCAGGCGCAGGCCGTCAGCGCCGGTGTCGGCCTCGACCACGTCGAATCCGTGGCGCTGGAGCGTTCGCGCGAGCAGGATCCGCATGTCGTCGTCGTCCTCGACGACCACGGCGCGGCGGTCTGTGGCGCTGTCCCCCATGGTCGGCAAGTCTTTCAGAGTCGACGGCGTTTTACACGTAGGACTTGAGTAAACCTTGAAGATCCGTTGCGGTCGGGCTTGAGACGCCGCTGCGAGCATGGATTCGGAACATCGATCACGACTCGGCGGAAGGAGGCCCGTGGGCCATCCACACCCCATCGCCTTCGCGCACGCAGTCGCCACCGGTTCCGCCCGCTTCGTCCTCCGGGCCCTCGCACCGGTTGTGGCCGCCGTCGTCCTTGTCTCTGCTCCCGCCGTCGCCCAAGCCGCGTTCACGGGCACAGGCACCGGGTCGCTCGCCGCATCGACCTATGCCATCCCCGCACCCGCGAGCATGAGCGCGACCTTCGTCTGTCTCCCCAACGGCAAGCAGGCCACGGTGACGGTGGCCGGGTACAGCCCAGTTGCCCGGGCCACCGCCTACCAGATCAGCCTCACAGCCCCGGACGGGTCCAGCAGCGCGACGACCACGATCCTGCCCACCGCGGTTCTCGCCCAGGCTTCGAAGTCTGCCGGCAACCGCATTTACACCGTCACGATCCAGGCGACCATCGGCTCTTGGGTGGGTTCACCGCTCACGCAGACCCACACCTGCTAAGCCGACGCTCCTGCTCTGAGCGGAAGGCGCACCGTGAAGGTGCTGCCCGCACCGACCTCGCTCTCGCACGAGATCGTGCCTCCGTGCTTCTCCACAACCTCCTTCGCGAGGGAGAGCCCGAGTCCCGTTCCCGGGATCCCCGCGCCGAGCACGGTGGCGCTTCGACCGAAGCGTGTGAAGACCTTCTCGAGATCCTCCGGCGGAATGCCTATGCCGTGGTCTTCGACCGTGCACACGGCCCACGCGCCGTCGCGCGCAGCACTCAGGACCACCTCCGTCCCAGGACCCGAGTACTTGACCGCGTTGGAGATCAGGTTGTCGAGCACGCGCACGAGGCCCGTACGGTCGCCGAGAATCTTGAGGGGGCCGTCCTCCCGCACGCTCACGTCGATGCCCCGGCGCTGAGCCGCGGGTGCCGACGAGTCTCCGGCCTCGCGAACCACCTGCGCGAAGTCAAGCGGCAAGCGGATCGCGGCGGCATCGGAGCCTGTCACCGCGGCCGCCAAGATGTCGTCGACCATCTGGTTCACGTGTTCGGCGTTGCGGGCGATCACCCGCAGGTCGGACCGGGAGGCGGGGCTCAGCTGCGGATCGTCCTGGATCAGTTCGGCATAGCCGACGATATTCCCGATCGGCGTCCGGAATTCGTGCGACATGACGGCGATGAACCGGTCCCTCGCTCGGACCGCGCCCACGACGTCGGTGACGTCTGACGACGCCATGACGGTGCCAGCGCGCGCGCCGTCGGCGTCAGCGAACCCGCGAACCGTGACCGACACGGTGCGCGCCTCGACGCCCCGGCCGAGCCGAAACAGCTCGTGCTCGATCTGCTCGCCCGCGAGGGCGCGCTCGAGTGCCCACTGCTCGGGCGGAAGGGGATCGTCGGACCCGTCTCGGTAGATCAGCATCTGGGTTTCGGGCAACCCGGACTCGGCGACTTCGGCCGGAACACCCGCGGCGTAGACCTCGACCTGCTTGGAGTTCACAAACATGCCTCGCCCCCGGGCGTCCAGCACGATGACCCCGACATCGACCGTCTCAAGCACCGTGTCGAGGAGGCGTTCGCGGGTCTCGCTCTGCTCGAGGAGCTCTTCGACTCGCGCCTGCTGGACCACGCCGCTCACGGTCATAACCGAAGTTCCGACGCCGACCGCGAGCAAGATGAACGGCGTCACGAGCTGCGCCGCGAGCAACCGGGCATCCAGGGTGCCAGCGGCCGCCAGTGGCACCCACACCATGACCAACGTCGCGGCTCCGCCCAGCGGGACCATGAGCCGCGGCCGGTACCCCGAGCCCGCGAGCCACATCACCGGGAAGACGGCAAGCAGAGCCAGCCCGGCGAGGGTGCCCGAGGCCGAGGACCGCACGAGCCCCACGGCGATGAAGTCGAGAAACGGAACCACGAGGAACATTCCGTACGGAAGCGCCTGCCACGGGACGAGAGCGCACAGCACGAACAGCCCCACCGACAAGGCCTGCCCGGCCATGAACCCCGGATCCGCCAACCTCCGCGGTTCCGCAAACGCGACGACGGCGCACACCAGGAGCATCGTGAGGTTCAACGGAAGCTGGCTCAAGACGACCCTGCCCGTCAGGCTCAGCTCGTGGAAACGAACTTTTCCGAGCAGCAACACTTCCAGCAGCTTCCCCACCGAGCCCCCTCGCTATGACCTGCCCCAGCATGTCTGACCTAGCCGTCGGGGAACGAGTCAAGTGTCGTGGCCTTCGGGCACAATCGCTGTGCTCTTTCCCGGTGTTGACCCACATCAAACGGGAGCCACCGCCCAAGGAAGCTTAGCGCTCGGTCTCGGGCTTCTCGTGGTGGTCGTCGACGACGGGAAGGGCCTTCTCCACGCTCGTCAGCTTGAGCAGCATTCTCACGTTCTCGCCCACGTTGACGAGCCGGAGATCACCGCCCTCCCTGCGGGCTGCGGTCGCTGCCCACACGAGGGCTCCGAGCCCGGTGGAATCCACCCAGTCAGTTCCTCGGAGGTCGATCAGCAGTCTGGTGTTCCCCGCCCGAAGGGCGTCTGTGACTGCGCCCCGAAATTCATCGACCGTGTTCACGTTGAGCCGCCCCTGGAGCGCGAGCACACTGAGCCCGTCCCGCTCGGCGAAGTCCATTGTCATGCCGCACCCCATGTTCCCCTGCCTCAGGGTCGTCCCCGCGCCCGACCGTCCGGTATTCAGCGGACGCTACGCCGGATCGCCGCCGATGGCCATGGGCCTAAGACCTAACGCTGGGAACGACTCACCGGTGGAGCGGCGCGGGCCTAGCGATGCGGGCCGCGTTGATCGCCTTGTGGATCTCGACCTACGCAGACCCGGGGCGAGGAAGCGCCCCCCGCGGTCGCTTGCGCACGCCGCGGGAGGCACTGAGCGGTCCTATGGATTGGGATTCTCAGGAGGGCGACAGCTTCGCGGCCCGAATCCCCGCGCTCCTGCCGCCAAGGGCGGCGCTTTCGGCCAGCGAGAGGCCGCGGGTTTCGGGGGCCCACACGAGGGAGATCACCGCACCGAGGAGCGTGATGACTCCGGCGATGAGCATCGTGACGCCGATGCCGAGCTCGCTGAGGGCGAGAGGGACGAGGTAGGTTCCGACCGCGGCACCGATTCGGCTGAGCGAGGAAGCCAGGCCGACGGCGGATCCGCGGATCTCCGTGGGGAAGAGTTCGTTCGGGTAGACCCACTGCATGATCTGGGTTCCGCCGATGAGGACCGCGTAGCCGATGAACAGCGCCATGATGATGGCCGTCGGTGCGCTCGGGAAGAGACCCAAGAGCAGGAGCGCGAGGCCGGACCAGAGGAAGCTGTGGATCATGAGCGGGCGCCGGCCCATCTTGTTGACCGCGAGGCACGCGAGCAGGCAGCCGACCATGAACATCACGGTGATGACCGCCGAGCCGATCTGCGCCATGCTGCCGTCGAGGTGAAGCGCGCCGAGGATGGCGGGGGCGAACGCGTAGACGGCGAACAGTGGGACGATCGATGCGGTCCAGAAGACCGTCACGAATACCATGCGCCCGCCGTAGCCCGCGCTGACGAGGGCACGGACGTTGAAGCCCTCCTTGACCTCTTCGGGCAGGTCGGCGATGCTGACGCCCGGCCCGTAGACCTTCTCGAGGACGGCGTTGGCCTCGTCGATCTTGCCCACTTTGGCGAGCCAGCGGGGAGACTCCGGCGTTCCGATCCGAGCGAGGACGATGGCCAGCGCCGGCAGTGCTGCACTCGCGAGCATCCAGCGCCAGCCGCTCTCGCCAAGGCCCGCGAGCAATTCTCCGAAGATGTAGGCGGCTGCCGCGCCGACGAACCACATCGTCACGTAGAGGCCGAGCAGCGGTCCGCGGTACTTACGAGGGGAGAACTCCGCAAGCAGTGAGGTCGCAATGGGGTAATCGGCGCCGACTGCGATGCCGATCAGGAGCCGGAGAATGATCAGCCAGACGACGTCTCCCACGAAGTACTGGGCTGCGGAGAAGACGATGATGGCGATGAGGTCGAGCGTGAAGAGCGTCTTGCGACCGAACTTGTCGGTGAGCCAGCCACCCGCGAAGGCGCCGAGGAAGATGCCGATCAGCGTCGAGGCGCCTACGAGGCCCTGCTCGGAATCGTTGAGGTGCCATTGTCCGGTGATCTGCGCCAGTGCGACCCCGATGATGGACAGGATGTAGCCGTCGAGGAAGGGGCCGCCCGAGGAGAACAGGGCGAGTTTCTTGTGGAATGGGGACAGTGTTGCGTCGTCCAATGGGTTGGTTGTCATCCAGGACTCCTATTGCTTGTGGCGCACGTTCAGGGGCTTCTTTGCTGTGACTGTGAGGTGCGTCTCATCAATAGAATAGGATTCGATCAAAGATCACGCAAGGTTTTAGATCAAAGATCTAAAGAGCCGTGACAGTGCGCTGCAGGCGGTGGCGCATCGATTGCGCCACCGCCTGCGGCGGGTTCTCAGCTGTTCGGCAGCTGCGAGGGGCTCGTGTAGAGCGTGACCTTCTCCGGCGAGATGTAGCCGATGCCGTCGACGCCCCACTTCTTGAGGATCTTGGCGTAGGTCCCGTTGCTGACGATCTCCTTCATGGCCGCCTGCATCGCCGGGCCGAGCGAGCTGCCCTTCTTCAGTGCGATGCCGAGCTCGAGGGGCTCGTAGACGAACTTCTGCAGCGTGAGTGGGACGTTCTGCGACTTGATGACGAAGGCCATGGCATCCGTCGTCGTAGCCGTGAGCTCACTGCGGCCGTTGGACACGGCGAGGATCCGCGCGCCGTCGTCCGGGTAGGTCTGAAGCGTGATCGCCGACTTGCCCGCCTTGGTGCAGTCGGCACTCGCCTGGTTGACCTGGTCGATGAAGTACGAGCCGGACAGGACGCCGATGGTGTGGCCGCACAGGTCCGTCTCGCTGTTCACGGTGATGTTGCTGCCATTCTTGGATGCGAACGAGGTGCCGACGGCGAACTCGGAGACGAAGTCGACCGTGCCGAGGCGCGGCTTGGTGACGCCGAAGTCGGCCGAGGAGATGTCGTAGCGTCCGCTGCTGAGGCCGGGAATGAGCGAGTCGAAGGTGCCAACCGACACGTTGTTGACCTTGATTCCCATGACCTCGCTCAGTGCCACAACGATGTCCGGCTGGATGCCCACCAGCTGGCCGTTCTCCTCATAGTCCTGGGGCGCGAAGTCGTTGTAGATGCCGTTCTGGATCGTCTTGTTCTTGAAATCGGCCGGCACGAGCGCCGCGACGGAATCCACCGGCTTGAGGTCCCACGTCGTGGTCACGTTCGATCCGCTTGAGGCGGACGCCTTCGCCGTTTCGGCGTTTCCGGCGTTCGACGTCGATCCCGGATCGGAACAGGCGGACAGTCCAACGGAGGCCAGAGTCGCGACCGCGGCGACGGCGAGGGAGGCGCGCAGGGCAGGGCGTGGGTACATGGGGGAACCTCTCGGCTTGGGGGTGGAACGGTTGGGGGTGTGATTGGGGTGGGTCGGGAGGGTGGGCGGGTGAATCAGAGCACCTTGGACAGGAACTCTCTGGTCCTGGGCATCTGGGGGTTGAGCAGGACGTCGTGGGGGTGCCCGCGTTCGACGACGACCCCGCCGTCCATGAAGAGCACCGAGTCGGCGACCTCGCGGGCAAAGCCCATTTCGTGGGTGACGACGACCATCGTGAGACCCTCGCGGGCAAGGTCCTTCATGACGTCGAGGACCTCGCCCACGAGCTCGGGGTCGAGGGCGGAGGTGGGCTCGTCGAAGAGCATGAGGCGGGGCTTCATCGCGAGGGCGCGGGCGATCGCGACACGCTGCTGCTGGCCCCCGGAGAGCTGGCGGGGGTAGTAGTTGGCCTTCTCGGCGAGGCCGACCTTGGCCAGCAGGGCCGCGGCGGTCGCCTTGGCCTCCTTCGGATCCTGCTTGAGCACGCCGACCGGGGACTCGATGATGTTCTGCATCACGGTCATATGCGGGAACAGGTTGAAGGCCTGGAAGACCATGCCCATCTTGGTCCGCTGCCTGGCCAAGACCTTCTCCGGCAATGTGACGTACCTGTTGCCGTGCTGCCGGTAGCCGACGAGTTCGCCGTCCAGCTCAACCCGGCCGCCGTCGATCTCCTCGAGGTGGTTCATGCTGCGCAGGAGGGTGCTCTTGCCCGAGCCCGAGGGTCCGATGATGCACATGACCTCGCCGCGTTCGACGGTGAGGTCGACGCCCTTGAGGACCTCGAGCGGCCCGAAGCGCTTCTTGAGCCCGGTGACCCGCAGGACGACCTCGCGCGTCCCGGGCGCGGAGCCCGCGGGGGTAGTGGGTGTTGTGGTCATCAGGCTCTCCTGGCGGCGGTCGTGGGCTGGGGCGGTGCGAACCTGGCGAGCGTGCGCTTGAGCTTCTCCCACGGCGTGAGTGGCAGGGCTCGGCGGCCGCCCTTGGCGTAGTGGCGCTCGATGTAGTACTGAATGACGCTCAGGACGCTCGTGACGATGAGGTACCAGATGCTCGCGACGATGAGCAGCGGGATGGTCTGGAACGTGCGGTTGTAGACCAGCTGGGCCGAGTACAGCAGTTCCGGCATGGAAGTCACGCTCACGAGCGAGGTGGACTTGAGCATGCCTATGACCTGGTTGCCCGTCGGCGGGACGATGACGCGCATGGCCTGCGGAAGGATGACTCGTCGGAGCGCGCGCGACGTCCGCATCCCGAGGGCGACGGCGGCCTCGTGCTGCCCTTGGTCCACGGAGAGGATCCCGCCGCGGACGATCTCCGACATGTAGGCGCCCTCGTTCAGTGCGAGCCCGAGCAGGGCCGCCATGAAGGGGGTCACGATCTGGTTCGCGTTGCCGGCCCAGACTGTCGGCCCGATGAAAGGAATGCCGACGTTGATCGTCGGGAAGAGCGCCGCAAGGTTGTACCAGAAGATCAGCTGGACCAGCAGCGGTGTGCCCCGGAAGAACCACGTGTAGAACCACGCGACTGTCGAGAGGATCTTGATGGGCGAGAGGCGCATGACCGCGGTCAGCATGCCCAGCAGAATCCCGAAGAACATCGAGAGGACCGTCAACTCGAGGGTCCTCAGGAGGCCGAACACGATGCTCTGGCTGAAGAACCAGCTCACGACGACGCCCCACTCGAGATTGGGGTTGGTGAAGAGCATCTGGACGATTCCGGCCGCGAACAGGACGACGAACGCCGTGAGCACCCACCACCCCCAGTGCGCGCGGTGGGCGACCCTGACGCCGTCGTCGGTCTCGGTCGCCGAGCGGATGTCGCTGGCTGCGCTCATGGGGTGGCTCCCAACGCATTGGTTCTCATCGAGGACTCCTTGGTGATGTGGGTGCGGCGGCATGGCCTCGTCGCCCTCTGGGGGACGCGAAGTCGTCGCGGTGAAGGGGAAACCGGCGGGGCCGGTTGCAATACCGTCTGCTCGCGAGCGCCTCTTTGCGCCCGCGGATTGGCTCGGGAGACGTTCGCTCGAGGTCGTGGGCCGCCGTGATCTTCGTCTCACACACAAGGTAAGATTCGATCAAAGATCGCGCAAGGGTTTAGATCAAAGATCTTAAAATTTCACGGCGCGAGCAGGAGGGGCCCCGATATGAAAAGGGGCTGGCTAGTGGCTCGCTCCTTGGGCGGCGAGAAGGGCCTTGATGCGGTCGGTTGCATTCGCGAGGGAGGCGTCATTGACGGCCGCGGCGCCGGCCGGGTCCTTGTGGCGAGCTGCGGCGATCAGGTCAACCTGGTAGCGCCACAGGGAGTCGTCGCCCTCCGCTTCCAGAGTGCCCTGCGCCCCCACGATCTTGTAGGCGCGGCACTGCAGCCAGAGGTTGCGGATCATCTGGACGAGGAACGGATTCCCCGCGGCGTTGTACAGGATGGCCAGCATGGCCTCGTCGTGGTCGAGAAGTGGGATCACGCGATGGTCATCGATGGCCTCGCGCATGAGGTCGTATTCGGCCTGCATCCTGTCGCAGTCCTCGGCCGTGATTCGCTCGGCGCCCAAGCGGGCCGCCTCCACCTCGAGCAGGCGCCGGATGTCGTAGACGTGAACGAGCTCCTCGAGAGTGAGCGCTTTGACCACCGCGCCCCTGTGGGGTTGGCGCTCAACCATGCCGGCCTCCTCGAGGCGGCGGATGGCCTCGCGCACGGGCATTGCACTCGTCCCCACTTGCTCTGCGAGCTCCCGAACCGTCAGTCGGGAGCCCGCGGGCAGATCGCCGCTGAGGATCGCCTCGTGGATGGTCGCGTAGACCTGATCCGTCAGCAGCGCCGGCTCGGCCCTCTTGGAAATCGCCATAGATCAAATATAAGGAGCGGTCAGCCTTCGACCGCGCCGCCCCGCCCGATTCGAGCGCGCCGACTGGGCCGGCGCTGAGCCCCTCCACATCGTGGTCTTGTTTGATCTTTGATCGAATACTACTATGGTGGACGTCACACAGCCCCGCAGCCCCGGCATCGCCGACGAGGGCGGTGACGGCTTCCTCAGCCGTTGCGCAGCGCTGGCACCCCTCTGCTCGGGTCCCGGCGAGGGAGATCGAATCGGTTTCGTAGAAGGGGACTTCCAATGAAAGACGTTGTCATCGTCGGTGGCGGCCTCGCGGGCCTCTCGGCCGGCTGGCGCCTTCGACACTGGGACACGTTGCTGCTCGAGTCGGAGGAGCGGGTCGGGGGTCGCATCCGCTCGGAACGCAGAGGCGCGTACTGGCTCAACTGGGGAGGGCACGTCTTCGCGGGGCCTGGCTCCTCGACGGACGCCCTGCTGAACGAGGTCGGGGTGACCGCCGTCGAAATCCCGGGCTCGCTCCAGGCGCTCGCGATGAACGGCAAGTTCATCCGCGAGGGGCACATTGCCACCTATCCCTTCCGCATCCCGATGTCGCTCTCCTCCCGCATCGCCACGCTGAGCGCGGGCATGAAGGTCGTGGCCGGCGTCGCGAAGTACACGGGCGTCGTGCGGAAGCGCGCGGGCGAGTCCGGCGCCATGCGCCAGCAGCGCATCTACGACTTCGAGAACGACACCTCGTTCCTCGACTTCGTCGGCAACCTCCCTGAAGACGCGGCCGCCCTCTTCAAGACCACCGTCACCCGCTCGGCCGGCGACATGGACCAGATCTCGGCCGGGGCCGGGATCGGCTACTTCAGCCTGGTCCTCGGCATCGGCCAGGGCCTCAACCGCGGCATCGTGGGTGGCCCATCGACCCTGACCGAGACAATCGCCGCGTCCCTCGGCGACCGCGTGCAGCTCCGGGCCACCGTGCAGGAGGTCGTGCACAAGAAGGACTCCGTCGTTGTGCGCTACCGTCAGGGCGGCCTGGACCGCGAAGTCGAGGCTCGCGCCGTCGTCCTTGCGACGACCGCCGACGTCTCGCACCGGATCGGAGTCGACCTCCCCGGCGAACTGCGCGACGCCCTGGCCCAGATCAAGTACGGCCCGCACGTCAGCGCGGCCTTCCTGACCAACGAGACGTCCGCGCGCCCGTGGGACGACATCTACGCGATCGCGGCGCCCAAGCGCTCGTTCGCGATCGCGCTGAATCAGGCGAGCATCGTCCGGGGCTCCGAGTCCGTTCGGAAGCCGGGCGGGAGCTTCATGACGTTCTCGCCCGCGAGCCTCGGGCGCGCGCTGCTGGACAAGAGCGACGAGGAGGTCGTCACGACGCACCTCGCCGATCTCGACAAGATACTCGGCCACGGATTCGCCGACAGCGTCGTGGAGGCCAAGGCGGCCCGGTGGAAGGTCGCTTCCCCGTACTGCTTCCCCGGCCGCGCGAAGATCCAGTCCACGCTCGTGCAGGGGGCCCGGCGCGTCTTCCTCGCGGGCGACTTCCTCGGGACCCTCTACACCGAAAGCTCGATCACCTCGGGGTTCTCCGCAGCCCAGGAAGCCGCAAGCGTGCTGGCCACGGACCGGCAGGCGCCGCGCCTTTCCGGGATCTCGACCGACGCTGCCTAACTCCCGCGCGCCCTTAGCCCACCCTCCCGCCCTTAACCGACCCACCGCCCTTAACCCACCCTCCCGCCGGAAGGAATCACTCATGTCGCAAGACCTCCGCGGTGTCCTCACCGCTCTGTCCACCCCGTTCGGCCAGGACGAGGCCATCGACGTCGCAACGCTGCGGCGGGTCGTCGACCGCTCCGTCGACGCCGGCGTCGACGGAGTCGTGGCCGCGGGCTCGACCGGGGAGGTCGGCGCGCTCTCCTCCGATGAGCGCCTGCTCCTCATCGACACGGTCATCGAGCACACCAACGGCCGCGTCCCGGTCATCGCCCAGACCGGGGCCACCTCGACCGCCGAGGCCATCCGCCTCTCGAAGGCAGCCGAGCGGTCTGGCGCCGACGTGCTCATGCTCATCACGCCCTTCTACGAGCCGCTCTCGGTCGCCGAGACCGTCGCGTACATCAAGGACGTGGCCGGCGCCGTGGACCTGCCGGTCATGCTCTACAACATCCCGGCCGTCACGGGCGTCAATCTGGACCCGGCAACGGTCCGCTCGCTCGCCGAGGACGTTCCGACCATCCGCTACATCAAGGACTCGAGCGCGAACTGGGAGCAGGCGCTCCAGCTCATCCACCATCACCGCGACGTCATCGGCACCTTCATCGGCTGGGACGCCTACATCTTCAGCGCCCTCGTCGAGGGCGCGGCCGGCGTCATGGCCGGCACGGCCAACGTCGTCCCGGAAGAGATCGTGACCGTCGCCCGCCGGATCGCCGAGGGCGACCTCACCGGAGCCCGCGAACAGTGGAACCACGTGTACCCAGTCATCGACGCGCTCCTCTCCGTGCCATTCATCCCTTCCGTGAAGGCGGGCCTTGGCCTGCAGGGAATTCCGGCCGGCTCGCCGCGGCGCCCCACGGCTGACCTCAACGCCGAGGACTTCGCGCGGCTCGAGCGTGCGCTCTCCTGTCTGAAGAACGCGGCCGCCCTCAAGGACGCCGCCGCCCTCAAGCAAACCATCGGCTGACCAGCGTCGAAGCAGCTAATCCAGGTAAGGAGTCAGCATGACCGTCTCAGACCAGACCGCCTTCTCCCTCCGGCGCGCCTCGGGCGCCGCGCTCCTTGGGCCCGGTGATCTGCCTCCCGCGGCGCATTTCATCGACGGCGCGTTCGGGGAGGACCCCGCTGGCGGGGTGGCCGACGTCGTCGACCCCTGCTCGGAGCAGGCCTTCGCCAAGGTCGCGGTCGGCTCGGCCGAGGACGTGGACGCGGCCGTCGCGGCCGCGGTCGCGGCCAAGGCCGCCTGGCGCGACGTGCTGCCCAAGGAGCGCTCGGCGATCCTGCACCGGATCGCGGACCGGGTCGCCGAGCACTACGACCTCCTCGTCCGGCTCGAGTCGGCGGACACGGGCAAGCCGTTCGCGGTCTCCCGCGACGACGTGGACAGCACGATCGACTGCTTCCGCTTCATGGCCGGCGCGCTGCGGGCGACGACGACGATGGCGGCCGGGGACTACGCCCAGGACCACCTCTCGGTCATCCTGCGCGAGCCGCTCGGCGTCGTCGGCGTCGTCACCCCGTGGAACTACCCGCTGCTCATGGCCGCGTGGAAGATCGCCCCGATCCTGGCCGCCGGGAACACCCTCGTGATCAAGCCCGCCGAGCAGACCTCCCTCACCACCCTCAAGTTCGCCGAACTGACCGCAGACCTCCTCCCGGCCGGGGTCCTGAACGTCGTCACGGGCAAGGGCTCGGTCGTCGGCGCCCGCCTCGCCGAGCACCCGGACGTGGACATGATCGCCCTCACCGGCTCGGTGGGCAGCGGCCGGATCGTGGCCCGCGCCGCCGCGGAGACGCTCAAGCGCGTCCACCTCGAGCTCGGCGGCAAGGCCCCCGTGGTGATCTTCGACGACGCCGACCTCGACGCCGCCGCCGAATCCCTCCGCACCGCCTCGTTCTGGAACTCCGGCCAGGAATGCGGGGCCGCGTGCCGGGTCCTCGTCCACGAATCCGTCGCCCAGGCCTTCACCGACCGGCTCGTGGCCCAGGTCCGGGGCCTCGCCGTCGGCGAGCCCCTCGCCGGGGACGACATCGAGATCGGCCCGCTGTTCTCCCGCGAGCACTACGACCGCGTACTGGGCTACCTCGCCCGGGCCGCGGACGACGGCGCCCGGGTCGCCGTGGGCGGCTCAGCCCTCCCCGGCCCGGGCTACTTCGTGGCCCCCACGGTCCTGACCGACGTCCCCGAGGGCGCCGAATGCGCCCGCGAGGAGATCTTCGGTCCCGTCGTGACCGTGGAGACCTTCGCAGGCGACGACGAGGCCATCCGGCGCGCGAACGACGTCCCCGTGGGCCTCGCCGCCTCCGTCTGGACCGAGAACGCCCGCCGCAGCCACTGGGCCGCGGCCCGAATCGACGCCGGCACCGTCTGGGTCAACTCCCACCTCATCATCGCCAACGAAGCCCCGTGGGGCGGATTCAAAGGCTCCGGCTACGGCCGCGACCTCTCCATCTACGCCCTCGACGACTACTCCCGCACCAAACACGTCATGCACAACCACACACGCTAACCCCACCCACGACCCTGCCCCGCGACCCACCAACCGCGGGCCAGAGCCGTATCCGGGCGTTGCGCCAAGGAGATCCGAATGGCCTCTCGCGCCATCGAAGACAGCCTCAACGCCGAGCCGCGGGAACCGCTCCGGGTCGCCATCCTCGGGGCAGGACAGCTCGGCCGCTCGATCCTCGCCGGGCTCGCGCGGTCCCAGGCCCGTGACGCGATCGAGCTGGCCGCGTCCACGCGCCGATCCTGCGATCTCGGCCCCGACGTCCGCGCGGTCAGCCTCGAGGAAGACCCGGAAGCGAACCGCCGGCTCGCGGCGCGTGCCGACGTCGTCATTCTCGCGGTCAGGCCGACGCAGACCATGGCGCTCGCGGCCGAGATCGCGCCCCACCTCGAGCCGGGCGCCGTCGTCATCCCACTCGCGATCGGCATCAGTGCCGCCGACCTCGAAGGCGCCCTGCCGCCGTCGGCCGACGTCGTGCGCGCGATGCCAAACCTTTCTGTCGAGCTGAGGCTAGGGGTGACCGGGCTCAGCGCGGGACCCAACGCGAGCACGGGCGGGGCCGCACTCGCGAGGGACCTATTCGAACTCCTGGGCACGGTCGTCGTCGTGCCGGAAGACCGCGTGGACGTGCTCAGCGTGGTTTCCGGCGCCGGCCCCGCGTACGCCTATTTCCTCCTCGAAGCATTCACGACGGCGGCGCGCGCCCTGGGCTTCGACGAGCGCGCGGCGTCGTCGATCATGCTCAGGACCTTCCGTGGCTCCCTCGCGCTGATCGAGCCTTCAGGACGGGCGCCGTCGGCACTCCTGGCCGAGATCGCGAGCCCCGGCAGCGCAACGGAACGCGCGATCGCGGTCCTGAGAGAGGCCGATCTCGCGAACCTCGCCCAACGCGCCATGGAGGCCGCGCTCGAGCGGGCCGCAGAGCTGCGCACGTCAGCCGTGAGCCTTGCTGACGCCAGTTTCGCCTAATGGTCCTTAAGCGAGTGGAGAAGTTCTTCGAACCACTGGGTGCGAAGCTTTTCGACGTAGGCCGCCGCTTCGTTGCCGCCATGGACGATCACCCTGAGCTTCTCCGGCGGGAGTTCTCTCACCCTGTCCGGATACATGTTGAACGCCGTCGCAGTAGTGAGGTCGATCATCAGCCCATTGAGTGCGACGCACTGCGCCTCGTAGCCGTTTGCGTGGATCAGCCTCTCACGCATCTCCGGGGCCAGCAGACCAGGCGTTAGGAGAGCGTCGATTGCCTTCCACACGTAGTCCATCCTTCGAATCTACCCCCGTCGGCTTTCAGTGCGGAACGACGGGAGGCACGAACTCGAAGGTCATGCCAAGCAGCCAGACGAGCACGAGGACCACCGGCAGGTGGAACATGAACTGAAGGAAGGTGAAGCCCACCAGGTCTCGTGCCCGAAGCTTGAGCACGGCCAGTAGCGGGAGCATGAAGAACGGATTGACGAGGTTGGGCAGCGCTTCCGCGATGTTGTAGACCTGCACCGTCCAGCCAAGGTTCATGTGGACGTCTGTCGCGGACTGCATCACGTAGGGGGCCTCGACGAGCCACTTCCCGCCGCCGGAGGGCACGAAGATGCCCAAGAGCGCGGTGTAGACGGCGATGACGACGGCGAACGCGCCGCCACCGCCGACGCTCGTGAAGAAGTGCGCGAGGTGTTCCGAAATGGTCAGGCCACCGGCGCCGGGCGCTTTGGTCAGAATGGCGGCCATTGCGGCGTAGAGCGGGTACTGCACGAGGATCCCGGCGGTCGCAGGCACTGCTTTGGCCACGGCCTGCAGGAATTTCCGGGGAGTGCCGTGCAGCACGAGGCCGAGCACGAGGAAGACCAGCAGGTAGGCGTTGAGTGAGCTGACCACGCTCAGCGCCGGCAGGGTCAGGAACTGCGAGACGAGCCAGCCCAGTGTGAGGACACCGGCAAGTGCGGGAAGGATTCGGCTGTATTCGAGCCATTCGCCCGGTCGCTGCCGGGACTCGGATTCCTCCGGCTGGTCGTCGAGGTCGACGCCCAGATCGGCGGCCGTCCTGACGGCACCGCCCTGCGGGGCCGAGAAGTGGGCGATGAAAGCCGTGAGGACCATGAGGACGGCCAGGGTCAGCAGGGATTGCCACGTGAAGATCGTGGCGCCGAAGTCCAGGACGCCTGTGATCTTCAGCAGCGCCGGCGGAAGGGAGGCTTTGGTCGCCTGGAGCTGGGCCGCGGAGGAGGAGAGCCCCAGCGCCCACACGGCGCCGAGCCCCATGAAGGCGGCGGCGCCGAGGGCACGATAGTCGGCGGTGAGGTCCTTGCGGCGGGCGATGGCCCTGGCGAGGAGGCCGCCGAAGACCAGGCTGAGCCCCCAGTTGAGGAACGACACGGCCATGGCCAGCACCGCTACGAAGCTGACCGCCGTGCGGGCCGTGCCCGGAATCTGAGCCAGACGATCGATGATCCTCGCGACGGGAGGCGAGGTGGCCACGACGTATCCGGTCAGCACGACCATAGCCATCTGCAGCGTGAAGGCCGTCAGGTCCCAGAAGCCATTGCCGAAGGAATCGGCCACTGCCTTGGGCGAGGCCCCGATGGCCAACCCGGCGAGAGCGACGAGGACCAGGCCGCCGAGGGCGAAGACAAAGGCATCGGGAAACCATTTCTGCGTCCATCCCGCGAGCCCCTGCGCGATGCGGGCCAGGCCCTTCTGTGTGCTGTCCTGCTTGAGCTGAGTCGAAGTCATTCTGCCGTGTGCCTCTCCGTTGAGCGTGCGACGTGGAGCCTAGGCTGCGCCCGGAACGACGGTCAACGCCTCGCGGCCCGACCCGGCACACTGTGGACACAACGCGGACTGCGTCCACATTGTGGAGGAAAGGCACAGCGGTGGTACCCCAGCACGAACGGCGATCGCCGGCCGTCCGATTTCAGGCAGGATCGGCGAGGGTTCATCCACGGCAGCTCGTAGCCGCATCCGGCGGCCGGTTCGGGTGCCGGCCCACAGTTAGACTTCGGTCTTCACGATCACTGCTGGTCTCAGGCGCGACCCTGCTGGCCGTGAACGAGCACGACGCACATCCTGAGGGCACGGTGCTGCGGGACATGGACAGGCGCGAAACGCATCCTCGACGCGGTCATGACATCCCTTGAGCTCTGCAGGCTCGAGGCGGCCTTCTTGGACTACGACCGCTTCGAGTACTCCGAGCCGGTGAGCGTCGTGTACGCGTCCACGGGCTCGACCGGCGCGGAGGGCCAACGAGCTCCTCGACCCGATCTGATCGTGGGCCGGTCGCGACCCCGCAGCTCTGGCAGGCAGCGCCTGTCACCGGGCCGGGAGCGGGTCGCGTTCGAGAGGCGTCGCGAAGGTCTGCACATAGTCGATGGCGGCGTACAGCGCGTCTTTCAGCGGGGTGATGTCTCGGGCTACCTGGGCGAGGAGCATGCCGCCTTGGAACGCGGAGAGAAGCAGATTCGCCTGCCGTGTCGGATCCGCGTCGGCGCTGAGGCGCCCGAGTCGTTGCATGGCCTGGAGTCCATCGCGGAAGATGTCCCTCCATTGGTCGAATGCACTCGCGAGTTCGTCGTGGACGTCGAGGTCTGTCTTGATGATCTCGCTTGCGAGGGAGCCTAGGCTGCAGCCTTCCTGGTAGGCGCGCTCATAGGCCACGTAGTGATCCGCCCACCCTCGAAAGGCTTCGAGATCATCGAAGCGGGCGAACCGCTCGCTGCGATGGAACCCAAGGACGCGATCGGCCTGCCAGGCGATCACGGCTAGGACGAGGCTCTCCTTGGTCGGGAAGTAGTGGTTGAGCTGCGATCCGCTGACGCCGGCGGCGCGGCGAAGCTGCTCGTTGTTCGTCGCGTGGACCCCATTGGTGTAGATGAGGTCGGCGGCGTGCTCCAGGATTCGGGCCCGGGTTGCCTGTCCCTTCTCGGTGAGCCTGTGGGGCTCCCGAGTTCCTGTCGTGGCTGTCATGCTTCCCAGCATACGCCTCTATTGGGCTTGACAGCCCACTTTCGATGATGGTGAACTGGAACAAATGGGCTAGCAAGCCCAAAAACAGAGGCGCCTGAGGCGCTCAGAGCCGGTGGTGGCTCGACAACAACCACCGATGCATGCAACCGCAGGAGGCTGAACCGCAATGTCACGGCTGGACCTTTTGACACCGAACCGGGCCAAGCGGGGAGGCCCACTCCGCTTGGCGATCGTCTCCGCGGTGATCTCCGGCCCCCAGCGCTCTGGGCGCTCTCGGCGGCCGCTTCGCATCAGCGGAAGCCCAGCGCATCGGCATGGTCGCCTTCCCGACGGGATGGATCGGCCTGATCGCGCCGATCATCACGGGAGCACTGCCGCTGTTCATCACGGCGACCATCATCGCTGGCGCCGGTCAAGGCATCGCGATCAGCGCCGCTACGCGCGGACTCCTGCACGGCAGCACCTTGGCCGACCGGGCACCGATCTTCGCCGTCATCTACCTCCTCTCCTACAGCGGCGCGACCATCCCAAGCCTCATCTCCGCCCAGCTCACCAACGTCTTCTCACTGCCACAGATCACACTCGGATACCTCGGACTCGCCGTCGCGGCCACCGTGTTCATCGCTGTCTCCGCACGCAACCCGCGCACCAGCACGATCAATGACATCCAGCAGAACGACTTGGGCACCGGAGGGGAGAACCCCAGCCGATGACGACCTGAACCACCGACGAGCTCGGCCAGGTCGCGACGCACGACGGAACCGCCGCAGCCGCGAACCATACCAATACACCAATAGACACACGACAGAGGAGACAACCCCATGAAAGCCATAGTGGTGACCGATCAGGCTGAAGGACTAGCCGGAATGACGCTGACCGAGAGGCCCGAGCCGACGGCAGCGATCAACGACGTCATCGTCCAAGTCCATGCCTCGGGATTCGTCCCGACCGAGATGGACTGGCCATCGACCTGGACCGACCGCGCAGGCCATGACAGGACACCGTCGATCCCGGGCCACGAGCTGGCCGGAGTGGTCACCTCCCTCGGCTACGGCACGACCGGACTGTCGGTCGGACAGCGGGTGTTCGGCCTCGCCGACTGGCATCGAGACGGCACGCTGGCGGAGTATGTGGCGATCGAAGCACGCAACCTCGCGCCACTGCCGGGCGACGTCGACTTCACGGTCGCCGCCTCCCTGCCGATCTCAGCGCTGACCGCGTGGCAGGGACTGTTCCAGCACGGCCGCCTCCAGGCAGGCCAGACCGTCCTGGCGCATGGCGCAGCCGGCGCGGTCGGGACAATGGTGACCCAGCTCGCCCGTGAGGCCGGCGCCTATGTCATCGGCACGGGACGCACCGCCGACCGCGAGAAGGCGCTCGACTTCGGCGCCCACGAGTTCGTCGACCTCGAGAACGACGAGCTTGAAGCTGTCGGCAGCGTCGATCTGGTCTTCGATGTCATCGGCGGGGACATCCAGAAGCGCTCCGCGGCCCTGACCAAGTCCGGAGGAACGCTGGTGTCCGTCGTCGGACCCGTGGAGACCCGTCCGGCCGATGGTCTAGCCGTGGACTTCGTCGTCGAGGCCGATCGCGGCGAGCTTGTCGAGATCGTACAGCGGGTGCGGGACGGGCGACTGCGGACCAACATCGACAACATCGCGCCGCTTGAGGACGCAGTCGCCGCCCTGAACCCGACCGAGCGCCGCAAGGGGAAGACGATCATCAGCATTCGCTCGTAACCGTCGAGCATCCCGGACCGGTGACCGTCGTGTACGCGTCGACGGGCTCTCCCGGGGCGGACTGGACTGCCGAGCTGCTCGACCCGATCCGATCAAGGCAGCCGGACCCCGCCCCGTAGAGGCGAACGGCACCTGCCCCCGGGTCAAGGTCAGCCGACTCGACCCGGTCGCCGGAGGAGTAAATGGGAGACTGGCGGCGCCGGAGCATGAAAAACCCCTCTCAAATCTGCGTTTCCGCAGGTCAGAGAGGGGTCGTGGAGCCCCCTGCCGGATTCGAACCGGCGACCCTCTGGAGGGTCCGGGCCATTTCGGGGACTGACCGGTTGTCTCGGGAACTCGCGGATTCCCTTGTGTTGACAGGGAACCGGGCGGTTCGCTTGCTCCGAGTGTACCCTGTCGTCAGCGGTCCGTGCCGGACGATTGAGATGGGTATTTGATGAGTCTCCCGGCTCCGGCACGAGTTGCGGTCCGCATACCGGAGGCGCCCACCATGCTGGAACCAATCGTCATCACATATAATTATCTGTAAACGATTCGTGCCAAGAAGGAGGTGGCCCATGGCGAGAACCCTGACGCCGAACACCGCGAAGGACGAGGGACTGTCCCGCAGCGCCCTCTACCGCGCCGCGCGGGAAGGTCGCTATGAGCGGATCGCGCGCGGGATCTACCTGCCCGCGGATGCGGATGCGGCCGACTGGGACTTTATCGAGGCCGCGACCCGGCGTCCGGATGCAACGGTCTGCCTCGCATCCGCGCTCGCGCACCACGATCTGACCGACAGCATTCCCAAGGCATTGGACATCGCGATACCTCGCGGATCCCGCACCCCCGCCGGCAGCCCGTCGATTGCGTGGCACCAGTTTGACCAGGCCACGTTCGAGATCGGGCGGGAGGAGATGACGATCCCGGGCACGGATCTGACGATCGGGATCTACTCCCCAGAACGCTCGATCGCCGACGCGTTCCGGCTCCGTGGTGAGACCGGGTACGAACTCGCACGGGACGCTCTGAAGGAGTGGCTGCGACGCGGCGGCAAACCCGCAAACCTCATCGAGATCGCTTCTCGGCTCCCCCGAGCCAAAGGACCAGTCCTGCGGACGCTGGAGGCACTGGCATGACTGCGGGCGACGACACGTTCCGCAGGCTCCAAGCGGCGGCGCGATCGACCGCCGCGAAGACCGGCAACGCGGCGCCAACGCAGGAGTACCTGATCCGGCACCTGCTGGAGTCATTCCTCGATCGTCTGACGCGCACCGAGCACGCTGCGGACTTCGTCCTCAAGGGCGGCATCCTCCTCGCAGCCTATGGTGTTCGCCGGCCCACGAAGGACGCCGACTCGAACGCCGTCAACGCCGATGTCTCCTCAGAGCATGTTGCCGATGTGGTTCGCGACATCGCCGCAGTCCAGGTCGCCGACGGTGTCGTCTTCGATGTGGGGAGCATCGACGTGCAGGAGATCCGAGAGCAGTCCGACTATCCGGGCCTGCGGGTACGCGTCAGAGCAACCATCGGACCGTGGAGAGGCACCGCCGCGTGGGATGTGTCCACGGGCGACCCGATAGTCCCCGCGCCCCGCGCCGTCACGATCGCCAGAGTCCTCGGCGATCCGATCGTCCTCCTCGGCTACGCGCCCGAGACCACCATTGCCGAGAAAGGGGTAACCATCCTCGAGCGTGGCGTCACGAGCACTCGCTGGCGCGACTATGTGGACATCGTCCAGCTGGCACGTCAGGGCATCGACTCAGACGAACTGCTTAGGTCTGCGCACGCGGTTGCACGTTACCGCGGCGTCACCCTGGAGCCGATCGCATCGCACGTCGCCGGGTACGGCCAAGTCGGGCAGGCGAAATGGGCGGCATGGCGTCGCAAGGAAGGGCTTGAGGCTGTCTCGGAAGAAAGCCTTGATGACCAGATGACCATCGTCGCCTCTGTGCTAGATCCGGTCTTCACGCTCGACGAGGTCGAGCGGCGATGATGAGCACCTTCTCGTTCAGCCAGCGACCAATCGATACCAAGGGCCAACATGGCTCGTTCACGATCCGATGGCGCTCACCCTGAGTCGGTGCGCCGAGGAACTTCGTCAGAACCTCTCGCTCGAGAAACGCCGAGCGTCGAAGCATCCGGCGAGGTAGCCCATCGACGACATTCACACTTCGGAAGCGCTCGCGCTCTGGTGCCTGCGCCGGTCGCGGCCTAGTCGGGACGCCCCAGGTGAGGCCGCGGGTTTATCTGCTCAGAGCGATCGGCCGATCGGCTCCCTGCGAGGGGGGCGTTCCGGCGTGGGTTCGGCGTCGCGCGTGAGCGCGCGGGCTCGGTCAAGGGCGGCACGTGCTCGGGCGGCGTCGATCTTCTGCGTATCCTTCTCGGCCCGTTCTCCCGGGGGTGTGGGTCCGGTGATCCCGTAGCGGTCGCGGTACGCGGCGACGGTTCGCGCGAGGCGTCGCCAGCTCGTCATTGCTTGTTCGTCCCGGGGTGGGGTGCCGAGGGCGGCGGTCCAGCTTGCGCGGTCGTTGAGGGCTTGGTCGAGGAGGGCGTCTGCGCGGGCTTCGATGAGGGCGCGGCGCTCGTGGAGTGCCTGCCTCATCTCGGGACTCATGCTGCCGGTGGCTTCGGGGATGAGGCCGGCGATCAGCCGCGGTGCCTTGCGTGTGCGTCCGGAGCCCGCGGGGCGTGCTGTCGCCATGGCGACGCGGTGCTGGAGGACGGCGGCGATGTCGTCGGCGTCGCCGAACCCGTGCGCCCTGACCAGGCGCGGCAACAGCGCCTCGACGTCGTGGTGGTTGGCCTCGGCGCGCCGCAGCTCGGCGGTGAGTGCGCCGAACGCATCGGAGGCGATCGCCTCGTCCGCTTCCTCATCGGTGAGTCCCGAGGATCGGACGAGGAGTGCCCAGCGGTGGCGCTGGGCGGCTGCGGCGATGGTCTCGTACTCGGCGGCGAGCTGGGCGATCGACCCCCACTGCTCCTGCTCTTGAGCGATCGTCTCGTATGCGGAGGGCTCCGCGCCGACGTGCTGGAGCACCCCGCACAGGACGCTCCGTGCGGTGGCCTCGGCGGTGTCTCCGGGGTGCGGGCCCTCGTGTGAGGTGTCGGGCTTATCAATGGCGACGTAGGCGGTGTTGGATGCGCGGCCGCGGGTCATGGCGACGTACAGGTTCTCCCTCGTCATCGATTCGTCGACCAGGACGTGGGCGGCGTCGGTGGTGATGCCCTGAGCCCGGTATGAGGTGACCGCGTAGCCGAGGTCCAAGTGCTCGGCGACGTAGTCGGCCGGGATTACCACCGATCCTCCCCACTTGCGCCCCGCGCGACGAAGAGCAAGAGAGCCATCCTCACGGACGTCGACGACCGCCCATCTGTCGCCGTTGCGGACCCAGGAGCGGCCGTCGCGCAGGCGGCGGTCGTTGCGGCGGGTGATGACCGTGTCCCCGGCCGCGGCGCGGGTGCCGTCGTGCAGTCCGACCTCTCGCAACCCGTGTACGGTGCCGTCGAGGATCAGCTCGGTGCGCGCCCGGACGTTCAGGGCCGTGACTGTCTCGTTGGAGTCGGCGATCAGCAGGGCCGCCCGTCCTGCGAGCAGGTCGGCACGCCAGGCGGTGTAGGCGGCATCGGTCATCGCCTCCGTGTCGCCGTCATGGACGCGCCCGTGCTGGATGTAGGTGTCGATGGCCTCGGTGCGCCCGTGCCGGAGGTTGAGAGAGGCGGCCTTCTCCCACTCGTTCGTGAAGCGGTGCACGTCGATGAGCTCAGGCGCGTCGTCGCGGTCGTGCACGAGCAGGGAGAACGCTCCGCCGGCGTCGACGGACTGGAGCTGGGCGTAGTCGCCCACCAGGAGGACCTTCGCGCCTGCCTCGGCGGCGAGGCCGGTGATGCGGTCGAGGCTGAGCGTTCCGGCGAGGGAGGCTTCGTCGACGATGACGAGCTGGCCCCGGCTGAACGACTGCCCGGTGCGCTCGTGGGTGTCCCACCACTTCGCGGTGTTCTCCGTCTGGATGCTGAGGTCATCGGCGAGGACCTGCGCTGCGGCCGCGGACGGGGCGAGCCCGACGACCGAGCCGTCCCCGCGCTCGGCCTCCCACGCCTGCCGCAGCGCACTCATCGCGGTGGTCTTGCCCGCCCCGGCGGGGCCCACGAGGACATCGACGATGCGCCCGGAAGCGGCGACCTTGGCCAGCGCCCCGGCCTGGTCGGCCCCGAGCAACCGCCCCTGGCGGTCGGGCCTGGCGGTGATCTTCTCGACCGTCGCCAGCGACACAGTCGGGCCGGTGATCGCGCGGGACCGCTCGAGGAGGCGGTCTTCGGCTGCCAGCAGGGCCTCGGAGGAGAACACTGCCGAGTGCTTCGGCCGGAACACGCTGGTGCCGTCCGGGCGCTGGAAAACCGCGGGGCTGGTGGCGAGCTCGGGCGGGGTCAGCCGCAGCGAGGCGGATTCGGCGGCGTCCACGACCAGGCCGACAATGGCCTCGCGGTCTTCGGTCGTGGCGAACCGGTAGCCCATCGTCTGGCGTGCCGCCTCGGCCGTGAGGTTCCACCGCCGCCAGGTCGACCTCTTCTCCCCCACCGCTTCCACGACGCTCGCGCCGATCGAGGCGATCACGTCCAACGGCAGGTCGTCGGCATGCAACAGCAGCGGTTCCCCGTCTGCGGTGACGCTGCGCGCCCACCCGGTTGCGTCCGAACCCAGCATGCGGCTGGCGCGCTGCCGCCATTCGGCGGTCAGGTCCGCGAGGGAGCGGACGTCCTTCTCCGGGCGGGTAGTGAGGGTGGCCTGGGCGCGGAGTTTGATGACCGTGGTGTCCGAGGGCTGCCGGCCGTGCCGGGCCACGTACTCTGCGATCAGCCGGTCCTTCTCCTGGTCGATATGCCGCGAGCGCAGGGAGAACTCTGCCACGAGCTGCTCTGGGACGGCGGTGATGGCCCAGGCCGGGTTGCGGTCGCGGCCGCGGTCGCGTCTCTCCCATTCGACCCCGAGAGCACCCGTGAGGTGGTCGGCGAACACGGCTTCGTGGAGTTCGGAGAGCGCAACGGTCGCTGCGTGCATCGGGCGTGAGTCGAGGCTGCGCCACCTGCCGTCGAGCACGGTCTTGGCCTTGTTGGAGACGACGACGTGCGTGTGCAGGTGCGGATCTCCGGCACGGGAGTCGAAGTGGTCATACGCGGCCGCGATCAGGCCGGCGACGTCGACCTGTGCGACGGCGCCGTTGCGGCCGGTTGCACCCGCACGCGTGGCTGCAACCTCGCGCTCCATGTACGCAACCACGTCCGCAACCGCCGCATGATGCGCCGCCGCGATCCTCTCCTGCATCCCCGCGTCGGCGACCGCCCACAACACCGAGGCGGACTTCGGGATCGAGAACGTGAAGTCATACCCCGCCACCGCACGCCGCGACGGGGCAGCGGCTTCCTCGGACACGATCTGCGCGACCGCCGCCTCCCGTTCGCCATCGCCGAGGTCCGGGCCGAGCGCCTCCGTGCGCTTCTCGATCCGCTCGGCACGGCTGGCATACACCGGGTACGCGCGGCCAAGCGGATCCCCGCTCAGCGGGTCACGACCCATCCCGATCAGGAGCTGAAGCTGCGCCTCGGAAACCCTATCGCCTTCACGGAGCCGCCCGTCGCCCAGGGCGGTGACGCCCGAGCCGAGCCAGCGTCCGGGCGGGGTTCCTTCCGCGTTGTAGTACCGGGTCAACGGAGTCGAGAGCGGCCGGTTGCCATCACCCGCAGCGACCGTCCGCAAGAGATACCTGTAGCCGTCTCCCGCCGACATCAACCGCATCGACACCGTCACGCGCCCGCCTCCAGACCTGGTTCACCAGGTCAGGTGCACAGCAGCACCCCCGATCTGCCAGACGCGTGACGAGCCACTCGAGCGAGGCGTGTTCGAGTAGGCCCGCGACGACCGGCTCCTCGAGAAGCTGCGGGCTCATGGCCGAGGCCGCGGAACGCTGCCGGTAGTAGAGTATGGATCCCGGGGCCGGTATTGGTGGCAGGGACCTTCACATACAGGCTCGTGGGGCGTGATGTGTCGGTCTCGACGCCGGCCACCCCGACCCCGTGATCGGAGAGCTCGGCGAGGATGCGTGCACCGAAGCCGTACCTGCCCACGCGGCTGACCCAGTGTCCCCGTTTCCGCTGGATTCTCGAACGCCCAGAGCCCTGCGTCGTGCCCTCAGGCAGGCCGTCGGACTTGCTGTCCGGAAAGCCCGGCACGAAGTCCTAGGCGTCTGGGTCGTGCCTCGTCAGGCTGCGATCCTTGCCGGGGGCCAAGGCTCTGAGTCTCCCGGCGTTACTCCGCTTCCATTGCTGAACTGTTCTCGTCTCTGAAGGACCCTGGCGGGCGGCCCGTGGCCCCGGGCTCGAGGACGAAGATCGCCCCGGCATGCACCTCGTCGGCTTGCTGCCGTTCGGTGAGGCCGACGCTCGCCGAGGTGATGAACAGCTGGTTGAGTCCCGGGCCGCCGAACGCGACGCTGGTCGGACGGGTCACTGGAATCTTGATCGTCTCCAGGAGCCTGCCGTCGGGGCCGAAGCGCTGAACGCATCCGCCGTCCCACATCGCGACCCAGATGGTTCCTTCGGCGTCCACGGCAATTCCGTCCGGGGTCGCCACCGGGTGTGGGAGACCGACCAGCATCCGGCCGTTGCGTATGCTTCCCGTTTCGGGGTCGAAGTCGTACGCGTCGATCCGGCGCGTGCTCGAGTCTGTGAAATAGAAGGTGCGCCCATCGGGGCTCCAATCGAGGCCGTTGGAAATGGAAACGTCCCTGAGCACCGGCGTCGCACAGAGATCGGGCCCAATGCGGTAGAGAGAGCCTTGCGAGGGCGAAAGATCCGCTGCCATCGTTCCGGCCCAGAGCCGCCCGGCCTGGTCGCACGCGCCGTCGTTCATCCTGTTGCCGGCGTTCTCCGCCTCAACGGGCGCCACGAGCTCGAAGCCACTGCCGTCCCGCTCGACGAACGCGACGCCGTCCCGCACGGCGCAGACTAGACCTCCCGAGGTTCGCCCGGCCACCATCCCGATGGGCTGTCCCACATGGATGCTCCGGTCGCGCCCGGACGAGGTGTCCAGGCAGTGGATTTCACCCGCGAAGATATCGACCCACAGCAGTTGGGAATGTTGTTCGTCCCACCAGGGGCCTTCGCCCAGACCGGCGCGGGCGTCGAGTGCGATCTCCACCGAACGCATCTGTCCTCCTTGTCGCCCAGAAAACGGTCGCCGATACGGTCCGGGCTTGCCGAAAAGGCCAGCCCGGGCCGCAGCGGGATTCACGCGGCGATGTCGAATTTTCCGCCGGTGAGCGTGTACTTCTCGAGCGCTCCGTCGGGGAATTCGATTCCGAGGCCCGGCACCTCACGGGCCTCGACGTAGCCGTCGGTGATAGTGAGCGGCTCCTCGAGAAGCCCGTCCCAGCCCGGCCCGCCGTATGCGTCGAACTCGATCATCGGCGCGTTGTCGCAGCTCAGTATCATGTGCAGGCCTGCGGCCAGGGCGATGCCCGTGCCGGAGCTGCATGCGATGTGCGGAACACACCAGAGGTTCCACGAGCTGGCCATATCGGCAACTCGCTTGCACTCCGAGATCCCGCCGACACTCGTGCAGTCCGGCTGCAGGACATCGAAGGTGCGCCGTCGCAGCAGATCAAGGTATTCGAACCGCGTGAGCAGCGACTCGCCGCCGGCGAGCTTGAGCGACACCCGATCCGCGAGCCAGGAGTGGTCGTCGATGTACTGCGTCAGGCTGCGGGCCAGAATGGGCTCCTCGAGCCAGAGCACGCCGAGGTGCTCGAATTCCTTTGCGAGCGTGAGCGCCTGCCGCCGGTCAAAGGCCATATTGGCGTCGACCATGATGTCGACGTCGGTCCCCACGGCATCGCGAACGCGGGCGACCATGTCCACGCCGTTGCGGATGCTCGGCCCGTTGCGCAGCTTCATTGCGTGGAAGCCCTGCTCCACGGCGCCGACGCATTCGTCCACGATCTGCTCGGTCGGCTTGAGCGAGGGCGCGTAGTACGCCTTCACCTTGGACTTCGCGGCTCCGAGCAGGCGGTAGACGGGCTGGTTGCTGGCCTTGCCCAGGAGGTCCCAGAGCGCAATGTCGATGCCACTGACGGCGTAGGTCTCGATGCCGCGTCGGCCCCACATGTGGGTTGCGTCGAGCATGTCCTGCCAGATGGACGCCACGTCCAGCGGGTCGCGGCCGACCAACATTGGGCCGAGCTGTTGGTTGATGATTGGACCGACGGTGGGGAAGTACTCGGCCGAGAATCCCGCCTCGCCGATTCCCTCGATCCCTTCGTCGGTTCTGACCCGGACGATGATCCCGCCTTTGACTTTGACCTCCATGGCCCCCCATCGCAGGGGCTCGTCGAGGGGCACGCCCACCGGGAAGGCTTTGATCTCTGTGATCTTCATGATGTGATTCCTTTCGCGAGTGTTCGCATCCGCAGACGGGCGGGGCCGCAGACGCCGGCCGGGGAAAGCTGGCCCCGCCAGTCCTCCCTACTGCTCGCGAGGGGCAGACTGCCTCAGGTGTGGGATGAGGTCGTACCAGTCGTATTCGCCCTCATAGAAGTACGGCGTGGTGTCGTAGGTGCCGTCGATCGTGTCCTTGAGCGACTTCGGACCGGGGAAGCCGATCACGTTCCACCCCATCTGGTCCTTGTTCCCGCCATAGACCGGGTCGCCGTAGAAGCCCTGGCGGGTGTGGAGGCAGATCGTGTCGAAGAACGAGAGGTTCTCGTCAAACGATCCCTGCAGGAACGTGGTGACCGGTTCCTTGGTGCCGAGGGTGACCTTCTGGGGCTTCGGTGCGCCCGAGAGCGCGATGAGCACCTGATCCTGCTGTTCTTCCGTGAGATCCACGAAGGTCTTGCCATCGAGGTTGCGCGAGATCTCGTCGAGGGTCTTGACCCCCTGCCGGTACAGTTCCTGCATCTTGAACTGCCGCCCGCGCCACGCGTCGGCGTGCTTGCCGGAGAGCTTGAGGAAGCCCGAGCCGTCGGCGGAGGCGAAGATGTAGTCGATGCCAGAGACGTACCGGTCGATGAAGACCACGACGCGCGCCTCCTTCGCCCCCGGATCCTCGTCTGTCGGCATGATCCGAGCCGTCACTGCCTCGACCGTGTCCCATTCGTGCTGGGTGAAGAAGAGCCGCTCGTCCGAGTCCGGGTCGACCGGCGCGCCGACGGTTTCCCACTCTGATTTGAGAGTCATTTCACTGCGTCCTTTCCCTTAGGCCGGCTGCTTGAGCCGCTCGACACGGCCCTTGGAATAGGTGTTGACGATGTAGTCCGAGCAGCGCCACGCATTGGCCATCATGGTCAGCGTGGGGTTCACTCCGGTGGCTGTCGGGAAGCCTGAGCCGTCGACGATGAAGAGGTTCTCTACGTCGTGCGCCTGTCCCCACTCGTTGAGCACGCTCTTCGACGGGTCCGTGCCCATGCGCGCGGTACCGTGCTGATGGCAGGTGTTGCCCGTCATCTTGTCGAGGTAGACCGGCACCGTCTTGCGCGCGCCGGCGGCCTCGAGAATCTCGGCATTCTTATCGACCTGCCACTTCCCCATCGCGACGTCGTTCTTGTGCGGGCTGTGGGTAATCCGCGCAACGGGCAGGCCCCAGGCGTCCTGATAGGTGGGGTCGAGGTCCACGCGGTTGGACTCCACGGGCATGTCGTGGAGAATGAGCCCGATCTTCATCGCGTAGTTGAAGTAGTTCCGGTCCGCATCCTTGAGCGCCTCGCCCCAGGTGGGGCGGCCGGGGAAGACCCAGTTGACCGGGTGGCACGTTTGCGAGGCGGAGATGATGCAACCGCCGATGTGCCCACGATTCTCGTCCGTCTCATAGAACTCGAGGGACCCACCGGAGATGTAGTTCCCCGCGAAACCGTTGAGAGGCTCGTCGATCTCGTTGTCGAACAGGCCGACCGCGAAGAGGTACTCGTGGAAGGTCGCGTTCTTGCCCACGAGGCCCGAGCTGTTGGCCAGGCCGTCGGGGAACTGCGCGGAGCGCGAGAGCAGAAGCAGCCGGGCCGACTCGATCGCCCCGAGGGCGAGGATGACGACGCGGGCGTCCTGTTCCACCTCGTTGCCTTCCGGGTCGACGTAAATGACGCCGGTGGCCTTGCCGTCCTTGCCGAGCTTGACCTCCCGGACGAAGCTCTCGGCGCGGACTTCGAAGTTGCCAGTGGCGAGAGCTTCGGGGATGAACGTGGTGAGCACGTTCGACCGTGCTCCCGAGGGATCGCCGTACTGGTTCCAGAAGCTCGTCTTGTTGAACGGGTCTCGGCCATTGTGGTTGTTGGTGACCATGGCGTGCGGGATCGGGAACGCGTTGATGCCCATCTTGTTGCAGGCGTCATAGAACCGCTTGCCGTAACGGGTGGGGCGCAACGGTGGGCTGGGGTAACCCTTGGAGCGGTACGGCTCGTACTTGTCCGCACCGGCGATTCCGGAGACTCCAAAGGCCCATTCGACTTTGGTGAGGTAAGGCTCGAGGTGCTCGTAGCGGAATGGCCAGTCGGCCAGGTTCATGCCTTCGATGTCCCCGTGGAGGGTACGAAGCATGAAGTCCGATTCGCGGGGACGCGGAACCCACCCGGCCCAGTGGTTCGTCCCGCCGCCGACCATCTGGGGCGTCGGTGAGAACGCGAAGGGCTGGGCCACCTCTCCGTCGTTGTATCGCAGGGTGCGCGGGAAAAGCGTGGGGTCAGGCCACATGTAATTGCGATTGACGAACTTCAGCTCGTCGCCCGAGTAGTGCTCGTGCGCTCGCAACCACGGGCCGCGATCGAAACCGACGACCTTGAGTCCAGCTTCGCTAAGCACCTTCGCCGCGGTGCCGCCATTGGCACCCAGGCCGACGACGACGGCGTCGACCGACTCTGGCTTCTTCCTGATAGTCATTGAATCACTCCTGTTGGGGCCGGCAGCACGTGCCGATATGGGTTGAGAGTGTTGTGAAGGCTCGCCTAGGACACGGCAACGCCGGTCTCATACCGGCTGCCCGCCGGGTCGCCGGCAAGATCGGTCGCGCGGTTGTGGGTGGAGTGCTCCGAACCGGCCGCACGGCCCTCGAGGTGGGCGATGATCGCTCGCGTGAAGTCCGGGAGGTCGACGGGGGTGCGGGAGGTGATGATGTTGCCATCCTCGACGACCGGCTGGTCGACCCAGGTACCACCCGCGTTCTCGACGTCGTCCTTGATCGGCAGGTAACCGGTGGCCTTCCTGCCCTTGAGTGCGCCGGCCGAAACGAGCACCCAGCCGCCGTGGCAGATTGCGCTCACGAGCTTGCCGGACTCGTTCATCTGACGGACGAAGGCGATCATCTCGGGATGCAGGCGCATGTTGTCCGGGGCGAAACCGCCCGGAACCACGACTGCATCGAACTCCGACGGATCGGCGTCGGCGGCCGCGCCGTCGACCTCCATCGGGTAGCCCTCCTTGCTCTTGTAGCTGTCCTTCGTGCCGCTTCCCAGCACGTGGACGTCCGCGCCTGCCTCCTGGAGGCGAAGCAGCGGGTACCAGCCCTCGAGGATCTGGTACTCGTCTTCGATCAGCAGGGCGATCTTCGATCCATTGAGGCTCATGGTTTTGACCTTTCGTGTTGGTGTCTTGAAATGAACCACCCTCTAGAGGAGGGGGACGCGATGGGCATGAACTGCGGGAAGCTGACCACCGAAAAGACATTCATCAGGTTGTCAGGTGGTCTGAACTCTTCCGCATTGAAAAGGGAGTGTCAAGAGTCTTCGGTTCGTCGGCCCGCTAGGGCAGGGCGCGGGCAGCGGACCGCATCAGCATGGCCACGGAGGCCGCCCCGGGATCGATCACGCCGCGCGAGTTCTCGCGAGCGTAGCTCGACTTGCCCTTGCGCGCGACCATGTCCGCGGTCGCGTCACGGCCAGCTTCTGCGGCAGCAGCCGCTGCTTCCAAGGCCGCTGACAGCGACGCTTCCCCGGCTTCGACTTGCTCTCTGAGGGTGTGAATCGCCGGGGCCAAGGCGTCGTACATCGTCTTGTCCCCCTGTTTGACCTTGCCGCGTTCCGCCACCCCCTCGCCTGCGGATTCGAAGGCGCGCACGAGCAGCTGGGCGTCCAGAGCGCTTGCCCCGCCGACTGTGCGCGCCATCCGGAGGAAGATTGTGCCGTAGAGGGCCCCGCTCGAACCGCCGACCGAGGAAACGATGTGCATCCCCACGCCCTTGAGGAATTCGCCCGGAAGAGCCTCCTCGCCCCATTCGGGGATGACCCGCAGAAGGCCGCTCATCCCCCGATGCATGTTCGAGCCATGATCCGCGTCGCCACTCGCGGAGTCGAGGTCACTCAGGGCCTCGTGCTCGTCGAGGATTCCGTGGGCGAAGTCGAGGACCCATCGCCGGAGGTTCTCGGTCGCAAGCCCCGTGTTCAAAGTCTCCATATTCTCTCTCATCTCCCCCATCGAAGTGCTGCGGTTTCCACGGGCGCATCCCAGAGCCGGGCGAGCTCCGGATCCAGCTCGAGGAAGGTGACCGCCACTCCTGCTTGGTCGAGGGACGTCACGAAATTCCCCACGAGCTGGCGCGCTATGCGTACGTTTCTCGCTTCCGCTGCTGCGGCCAATTCCCCGGCCATGAGGTACAGCTCCTGATGAGGCGTGCCGCCCAGGCCGTTGACGAGCATGAGGAGGTCCGCCCCCTCCGGGGGAGCGAGGTCGGTGAGGACCTCATCGACCATGAGCTCGGCGATGTCGCGAGCGTCCTGGAGCCGAACGCGCTCGCGGCCCGGCTCGCCGCTGATGCCGATGCCCAAGTCCATCTCGGCGTCGCCCATGCGGTACACGGGCTTGCCCCGAAGGGGCGGGGTGCAGGACGAAAGGCCGACGCCGAAGGTCCCGGAGCGGTCGACGACCCGCTGCGCTATGGCTTGGACCTCGGAAAGACCAGCGCCCTCCTCAGCCGCCGCACCCGCGATCTTTTCCACGAGCACTGTGGCGCCCAAGCCACGTCTCCCGGCAGTCTGCCCGTCGTCGGGAATGGAGACATCGTCGTTGACGATCACCTGGGCGATCTCGATGTCCTCGAAGTACAGGATCTCCTGCGCCATGCCGAAGTTCATCACCTCGCCCGTGAAATTCTTGATGACGTGCAAGACTCCCCTGCCCATGTCGGCGCGCCGGGTGGCGGCTGCTATCTGGTTCGGCACCGGTGAGGTGAAGACTTGGCCCGGGACCGCCACGTCGAGCATCCCATGCCCCACGAATCCCGTGTGCGTGGGCTCGCAGCCGGACCCACCGCCTCCCACCAAGCCGACCTTCGGCGTCGTCGGAAGGTTCTTCCGCTGGAGCACGCGATGGTCGTCATCCCATTCGAGGACGTCATCGTGGGCGCGGACCAGCCCACTCAAATAGTCATCCACGACCGTCGCGGGGTCGTTCATAAATTTTTTCATCAGGTCTCCCCGAGGCCCCCGCACTTCGTCGTCGGGCGGGCCCTCGTCCAGTTCGATGGTTAGACATCAGGTGGTCGGACCAGAAGTGTCTCCTCCCGACCGCTTCCCCGTCAAGCCCCCCGGTGAAGCTTCTCGGCATCGCCTCGGGAAGCTTCTCAGGGTCGTCTCACATCAGGTGAGCGACATCGCGGAAAGGTGTTGACACCTGCTTCAACCCTCTCGTAGTGTTCAGACCACCGGATCACCTGCCACCTTGGTCATCCAGATCCCCGCTATTTCTGACATCGGCCGTTCGCGGCATCGGAACGGCCGAGGCGGAGGAGCAAAGGCCGGCGCTGCAACGCTGCAGGCGCCACAACAGGAGGAAAGAATATGTCGTCCCTCGACTACACCTACGAAAACATCGACAAGGTCATCGACCGGTCGCACTACCTCGCTCCCACCATCGATCCCGAGAAGACCATGCTGCTCGTGCTCGACATGCAGAAGGCCTGTGCTGAAGAGGGTGGCGCCATGTACATCCCCAGCATCGGCGGCGCACCCGAGGGCAAGGATGTCATCGAGCCCGTCAAGAACGTCCTCGACGCCTGCCGGGACAAGGGCATCCCCGTGGTCTGGTCGCTCTGGGGCCTGCGCCGAGACGGCAAGGACGCCGGCTACGCCGACGTCAAGTGGGGCCTCGAGGGCCAGCTCGGCAAGTTCCCGGGGTCTTGGGGTAACGGCGGCGACGAGTTCGTCGACGAGCTCAAGCCGCTCGACGGCGAACCGGTGATGCGCAAGCACCGCTTCTCCTCGTTCTACGGCACGCCCCTGAACGAGTACATGCGCCGCGCGGGCGCCGACACCCTCGTCATCGCCGGCCTCTCGACGGCGAACTGCGCGCTCACGACCGCGATCGACGGCGCCAACCAGGACTACAAGGTCGTCGTCCTCGCCGACGCGACCGCGGCCATCCCCTCGGGCCTGGACGACCCCCTCGGCTACGGCCAGCACTGGGAGGCCCTGCGCAACATCCAGGCCAACCACGGCGACGTGCGCACGAGCAGGGAATTCCTCGAGCTCATCGACGCCGTCTAGTACGACCCCGAGCCTGCCCCGCACCCGCGGACCACCACCGCGGTGCGGGGCTTCCAGCACCGCGCCCGCCCGCTGTCGTCCTCCTCGCGACTCCCGCCCTTCTCTCCCTTTTCAAGGGCAAAGAAGGTGCATTGGATGTCAGACCACCTGATCACCTGCGAACTGGAAAGCCTTCGCTTCGACAATGAGGTCGCTGAAAATGAACACCACCGAAAACCAACATGGCGCCCTGACGGGCTCCAGCGACGTGCCAGTCGTCTCCGTCCGCGGTATCGGCAAGGTCTACCCGGGCGTCGTGGCCCTGGCCGACGTCGACATGGATCTGCGTGCTGGCGAGATCCACGGCCTCCTCGGCGAAAACGGAGCCGGGAAGTCCACGCTCATCAACATCCTCTCCGGGACGGTGACGCCGAGCGCCGGGTCCATTGCGATCGATGGCGAAGAGGCGGGCATCTCGAATCCGCGCAATGCCCAGGACCTCGGAATCTCCACCGTCCACCAGGAGCAGTCACTCGCCCCTAATCTGACTGCCGTCGAGAACATCTTCCTCGGCCGAGAGATGGTCGCCGGCCGAAACTGTGCCGTAGGAATCCTCGACGAGAGGGGGATGCGGGCCCGGGTGCGCGAACTCGCACATGAATTCGGCCTCACGCACCGCGACATCAACGTCCCCGTCGAAGCCCTCGGCGCGCTCAAGCAGCACGTCGTGCAGATCATCAAGGCCCTGGCCTTCCGTACGCGCGTTCTCATCCTCGACGAACCCACCTCCGGCCTCGCCGACCATGAGCGCCTGACCCTCTTCAGCTACATGCGCCAATTGCGCGAGAAGGGAATTTCGCTCCTGTGGGTCACTCACCGTCTCGATGAGCTCTTCGGGCTGGCGGACACCATCACGGTGCTGAGGGACGGTCGACTCGTTGCCAACGTCGATCCTGCCAAGCACACGGCAGACTCGCTCGTGCGGCTCATGGTCGGACGCTCGAACCTCGCCGCGCGGGGGGACATCGCCGACGGCAACAGCACCAGTGGCTATCTCGGCCCCAGGAACGAAGTCCTCCGGCTGGAGGCCGTCACCCGCCACCCGCGCCTGCACGAGGTGTCGCTCTCGGTCCGCCGCGGCGAGATCTTGGGGCTCGCCGGCATTGCCGGTGCCGGCCGGACCGAGACCGCGATGGTCATCCTCGGTGCCGACCGGCCCGACTCCGGCCAGATCTTCCTGCACTCGAAGCCAACTGTCATCCGCTCGCCGCGGGAGGCCCGGCGGAAGGGCGTCATGTATGTCCCGGAGGAGCGCAAGACCCACGCCATCCTCGGTGACTTCTCCATCAAGAGGAACATCACCATCTCCGACCTGAGGAGAACCGCCGCTGCGGGACTCTTCCTGCGCGGCTCCCAGGAGTCGGCGACCGCCAAGAGGTTTGTCGGTGATCTGGGCATCAAGACGAGCTCCGTGCAGGAAAGGATCCGCAACCTCAGCGGAGGCAATCAGCAGAAGGTCGTTATTGCGCGGTGCTTCTTCACGAATCCGGATCTGATCATCTTCGACGAGCCGACCCAGGGAATCGACGTCGGCGCCAAGGCCGAGGTCTACCGCCTGATCTACGACTTCGTCGATCGCGGCGGAGCAGCCATCGTGATCAGTTCCGAACTCCCGGAACTGATCCGCGTCTCCGACCGCATCGCCGTGATGCGCGAAGGAACCATCGTCGGCGAACTCGAGGGAACGGGGCGCGATGAAGCCGCCTCGGAGACGAGCGAGCTCGGCGAACAGATCATCTCGCTTGCGACCCGAGGGGCTGCAGCAGCATGAGCGTCCTCCAGCGTTCTTCACGGGCTCTGGCGATCGACGGCGTCGCCGTCTCGATCGCCTTCCTGGCCATGTGCGTCTATTTCGCCCTGGCCTCGCCCTACTTCCTCAGCCCGGACAACATCTACAACACCTTCGTCGAATCGGTCCCGGCCATCCTGCTCGCCGCGGGTCTCACGTTCGTGCTGATCAGCGGGGGCATCGATCTGTCCATCGGCTCGAACATCGGGCTGAGCGCGGCGGCCACCCTGTTCGCCTCGATGAACGGGGCGCCGGCCGTTGTGGCGGTCCTTGCCGGCACGGCCACGGGATTCGTCATCGGCCTCATCAACGGAACCTTCGTCGCGGCTCTCGGACTGAGCGACTTTGTCGTCACCCTCGCGACCCTGAGCATCGGCGCCGGCACCCTCCAGGTCTTCACCGTCCACACCCAGCTGACCGGCACCACGGACAGTTCTTTCCTCACCCTCGCGGGCGGGAAGATCGCCGGCGTCCCGACCGGCGTCCTCATCGCCGCCGTCATCCTCGTCGTGCTCGAGGCCGCCCTCGTCAAGACACCGTTCGGACGATCCGTCTACGCGGTCGGAATCAACCCGGACGCGGCCTATCTCGCCGCGGTCGGTGTCCGCAAGACCAAGTTCACGGTCTTCGTCATCTCCGGGGCCGTCGCCGGCATCGGGGGCGTGCTCCTGGCCTCCCACCTCAACTCCGTGCAGCCCGGACTCGGCGGCGGGTACGAACTGACGGCCATCGCCGGGTGTGTCGTCGGCGGCGTTTCCCTCGCCGGCGGGCGCGGCAGCATCTGGCGCGCCGCCGTCGGAGCGTTCTTCCTGGCCGTCCTCAACCGCGGCCTGCAGCTGATCGGCGTCGACCCGCTGTGGTTCTCGATCGTCACCGGCGCGGCCATCGTCGCCGCCGTGGCATTCGACCGCGGCGCCCAGAAGTGGCTGCAGACCACCCTGCGCCCCATGGCCCCGGCGCGGGCCGCGGGCCCGAACCCCAGCGAGGCATGACATGTCTTCTCCTCCCAGCGCATCCAGCCTCGGCCGCCGGATCCAGGCCCTCCTGGCCAAGCCGGGCTCCGGCCTCGTGGTCCTCCTGGTCCTGTTCATCATCCTCATGACCTTCGTCTCGCCGTCGTTCCTCAGCTTCGGGAACTGGGAGAACATCGCGAACCAGGCGGTCTTCGTGCTCCTGCTCGCCTTGGGCATGACGGTCGTCCTCATCGCGCGAGGCATCGACCTCTCCGTCGGATCAGTCATGGGGCTCTCCGCAGGCGTCGGCGCCTACCTCATCACGCAGGGCCTCATCTTCCCGCTCGCACTGCTGGCCGGAATCGGATGCGGGCTCGCGTGCGGCCTCGTGAATGCCCTCCTGATCACCAAGCTGGGGCTGCCGGACTTCGTTGCGACGCTGGCCATGCTGGGCGTCGCCCGCGGCGCCCTCTTCCTGTGGACCAAGGGAACGCCGTTCACCCGCTACATGACACCCGAATACCGCCTGGTCGGCGGCCAGGTGAAACTCGCCGGCCTCATCAGCATTCCCGTGCTGGTCGCCCTCGTCCTGTGCATCGCGGTAGCCCTCATGCTCCGAAAGTCCGTGATCGGCCGCTACCTCTACGCCGTGGGCGGCAACCCGGACGCGGCCCGCCTCTCTGGCATCTCCGTCCCCGCGGTCCAGACGTTCGCCTATATCGTCAGCGGCGGCTGCGCGGGCCTCGCGGGAGTCATCATGGCCGGGCGGGCCACCAACGTGGCACCCACCCTCGGAACCGGCTACGAGATCCTCGCCATCACCGCCGCGATCATCGGCGGCGCAGCGCTGACGGGCGGGCGGGGCCGAATGATCGGCGCCATTCTCGGTGCGCTGACCATCACCCTCATCACCAATGCCATGAACATCGCCGGCATCACCTCCGAATGGCAGCAGATCGTCACAGGAGCCATCCTGCTCTTCGCCGTGCTGCTCGACCGACTCACGGCGTACTTCAAGCAGCGCCAGAACAGCGCCGAAATCGAGCACGCCCCACAAGCCCGGAAGCCGGCGCCCGTCCAGCAGGTCGAACAGGCAGTGGGCTGACCCCTGCACCGAACCCGTCCGCAGCACCCGAACCGCAGTCCCCAGCCTCAAAGGAGAAATGACATGGGAACCACCTCCCCGAACGAGAATGCCAGGCCCGGATCCACAAGGCGCCAGATGCTGGGCGCCGGCGCCCTCTTGGGCTCGCTGACCCTGCTCTCCGCCTGCACGGCCCCGCCCGGCGGGGCCACGGGCGGTGGCGGCGGCGGTGCCGGGGCAGCACTGGCCGGGAACGCGGACTACGCCGCGGCGGTCAAGAAGCTCGTCAACGGCCGCACCGTCCAGGTCGGCTTCACCCCGCCCGTGCTCTCCGAGTACTACACCCAGATGGAGAACGCCGCGTTCACGAGGATGGCCCAGCTCGAGGACCAGTACGGCGTCAGGTGGAAGTGGGAGAAGTCCTCGCCCACGGGCAACTTCAACGCAGTTGAGCAGCAGATCAGCACCGTCCAGACCTGGACGAGCCGCAAGTTCGATGTCGTCTTCATCTGCACGGGTGCAAACTTCGCGACCATGCAGGGCGTCTACAAGAAGTCCATGGACGCCGGGACGAAGATCTTCCAGTTCAACCAGCCGGTCGAGCTGTACCCCATCGACCAGATCAACACCGTCTCCAATATCGGGTACGACAACCGTTGGCAGTCCGGCTACGTAGCCGGAAAGTTCATCGCCGACACGCTCAAGGGCAAGGGCAAGATCGCGCAGATCATGGGCCCTTCCGGCTCCGACTGGTCCCGCGCGCGCCTCATCGGCTTCAATCAGGCGATGGCGGAGAACCCCGGCCTTCAGGTCGTTGCCACGGCCGACGGCGGGTACCTCCGCGACAAAGGCCTCTCCGCGGCCCAGGACCTCCTCACCCGCCACCCCGACATCAACGCCATCTACGGCGAGAACGAGGACATGGCGCTCGGGGCCTCCCAGGCCGTCGATGCCGCCGGCCTCAAGCAGTGGGACGGGTCCCAGGGAATCGTCATCGTCGGAGCAGACGGCCTGCTCTCCGGCATGGACGCCATCCGCAACGGGAAGCTGACGGCCTCCGTCGACGTGAACTCTGTGGACAACGCCATGCAGATGATCGACATAGCATTCCAGTCCGTCGTCCTGGGCAACTACGTCCCGAAGATCTCGGACATCACGACGCATCTGGTGACCAAGGACAACGCGGACGCCTACGCCGCCTACATCAACAGCATCATGGCGCCCCCCAAGAAGTACTGAGGCGAGGATCCGAACTGCCCGCGTGAGGCGGGGCGCAGCACCGCCGGTGCCCGCCCCGCCTCACGTCGGAACACGGTGGCCGCCTTAGCCCCAATGCGCTGGAGATCGGACCACCTGACCAGTATCATTCAAGAGTCACCCGCTGGGGGGAGACCGAAACACCCGTCAGGGGAAGGAAGAACGATGGCCGAGACTGCCAGCAGGATCGAACGCGTGGAGCGGCTCCGGGTCTCCGACTCGGTAGCCGCCCAGCTGACCCAGCTCATCACCAAGGGCGTCTACGCCGTCGGCGAGAAGCTCCCGCCGGAGCGAGTGCTCGCAGAGGAATTCGGTGTGAGCCGCAGCTCCATGCGCGAAGCCATCAGAAGCATCGAAGCCAGCGGCCTGGTCAGCAGCAACCACGGCGTGGGCGTCTTCGTCGTCAGCAACACCGTCGCCTCCCAGGCGGGCTCCGACCTCCTGGTGTTCGAAGGCTTCACCGTCCCCGAACTGTTCGAGGTGCGGCGGATGATGGAAAGGGACGCCGCGGGCCTGGCAGCACGGCGCATCACGCCTGGGTACGCCTCAGAGCTCCAGGACATCCTCAGCAGATGCGCCGACCCGGACCTCCCCAACGAGGAATTCGTCAAGCTCGACTTCAAGCTGCACCAGACGATCGCGAAGGCCTCCAAGAACGGACTGCTCGCCACGATATACGGCAGCCTGGAGCCGATGATGGTCAAGTATTCGCACCGCGTCATCGACCTCCCGGGCCGCCGTGAAGACTCGCACAGGGGCCACACGAAGATCGTCGACGCTGTCGTCGCAGGCCGAGTCCGCGAAGCCCAGAATGCCGCTGTAGCCCACATCCGCGACGTGGAAAGGGATATCGCCAAGAACATCGCCCAGCCCACCGCGACCCCGGCGTAGCTGCGGTCCTCAGCTCGCCTCGGGATAGCCCGTCGGCGGGACTCTGGCGCCCGTCGGGCAGCCCGTCGCTTCTGCCAGGCAGGCCCCGCCGGGAGCCTCTGGGCGCCCGGATATCCTTAGACGTGGACTCGGTCATCCTCGAGCAGGACGCCGTCGGAGGGAGTTGCCGTTGCCAGGGGCGCCAAGAGGCTCGGTCACGGGCGCATCACGCAAGCCCAGCATCAACGACGTGGCTCGGATGGCCGGTGTCTCGTATCAAACGGTCTCGAGAGTCATCAACAATGCGCCGGACGTCAGCGCCTCGACCCGCGAACGGGTTCTCCGGGTCATCCAGGAGATCGGCTATCGCCGCAATCGGACGGCGACCACCCTCGTCACCAACCGCTCCACCCTGGTCGGAATCCTCACCGACGGCTCCCCCCGCTTCGGCCCCGTCGGGACGCTCATCTCGCTCGAGAATGTCGCCCGTCTGAAGGGCTACGGCACCACAGTTGTCACCGTCGAGGAACCCTACGAAATATCCGTGCCGAACGCCCTCGACACGCTGGACGACATCGGCGTCGACGGCATCATCGTCATTGCGCCGCGGCTCTCGATGGCCTCGGCCGTGTGGAAGGCCTCGATCCGGGTGCCGGTCGAGATGATCGCCGCCGGCGCGTCGTCGACTCCGAACGTCTTCACCTATTCGGAGAACCAGGAACTGGGCGCCCGGATGGCCACCGAGCACCTGATCGACCTCGGGCACACCGACATCGCCCACATCGCCGGCTCGATGGAGTGGTTCGACGGCCGCGTCCGCAGGCGTGGCTGGGAAGGCGCACTGCGCGACGCCGGCCTGCGGCCGGGGCTCTGCCTCGAGGGAGACTGGAGCCCAAGGTGGGCGTATGAGACCGGCCTGCGCCTCGTCGCGGAGGGCCGCGTTCCTCAGGCCATATTCGCGGTGAGCGACCACACCGCTCTGGGCCTGGTCCGAGCCTTCGCCGAGAACGGCGTCAGGGTGCCCGAGGACGTCAGCATCGTCGGCTTCGACGATGTCGAAGGTTCGGATTTCTTCCTGCCGCCGCTGACCACCGTCCGGCAGGATTTCCCCGCCTTGGCAAGAGGCAGCATCGACGGGCTGATCGGCGCAATCGAAGGCCGCGAGGTCGACCGGACCCCGAGTGTCCCGACCCTCGTAGTGCGCAAGAGCGCGATCGCCGCAAGGCTCCGCCAGCCAGCCACTAGCGCAGGCGCGCCTCCCCCGACGATATGACGCGCCCCGCAAGCCTGGACTCTGCGGCCGTCTTTTTGTGACTCTTGACACATAGACCGTGAACGTTCACGATAGATGGAGTCGTGAACGTTCACGGCAACAGCCCGACGAGGATGAGGGAGCCGGAGATGGCCAGTGCGAACAACGCGAAGGCGCTCACCGCGCTTCTCCCGGACGCACGGACGGCCTCCCAATGGCGCAACGCCGAGCAGCTCCTCCTCGCCGCCCCCGGCAGCATCGATGCGATCGGGACAGCAGTCAACGCCTTCGTTCCGGTCAACACCTCGGCGGTCGTCGGCGTCTTCCAAGGGGGCGCCCTCTGGGCGAGCCTGGTTGTCACCCTCGACGCGGATCGCTCGGTGATCGCAGCGATGACGGTCGACGGCAAGGAAGTCGAACTGCGCGGAGACATGGCAGCGGTCTCGGCCGACGTCGTGAAGTGGGTGGAGGCCCGCCACGGCCGCTGCTCCCTGGGACTCTTCTTCGACAAGCCCTACGCACAGGCGTTCCTGGGCTCATCCGACAAGGCTGCGGCAATCCGCGCAGCCTCGGCCGCTGGCGGGCTCGTCCTGTCTCCGGTCCCCCCCGCTCTGGCCCTTGCGCTGGCCTGAGCGGCCCCACCCGCATCGGCACTTCACGGGAGCCGTCGCCCAGCCCGGGCTCTTGCTCCACCCCACCCCTTTCCCCTCCCAGACAGGACTGGAGAACACCTATGATCCGCAGAACAGCCCTCTTCGCAGCAGCCGCGGCCATCGCGCTCGCGGCCGCCGGGTGCAGCTCATCGACGAGCGCCACCGGAGGAACGGACTCCGCCGTCTCCCAGAAGGCCGAGACCGCCCTCAAGCAGGTCACCGGGCAGGTGCTCAGCAAGGGCCCGAACGGCGAGACGCCGTCGCCCGCCTCGGCCACGACCCTGACTCCGGACGAGATCTCGAAGGTCAAGGCCATGGGCGCCACGGCCGCGATCGCCATGCACTACGGCGGCAACGACTGGGCGACGGCGCAGATTGCCGGCCTCAAGAGCGAGTTCGAGAAGCTCGGCATCAAGGTCATCGCCACGACGGATGCCGATTTCAAGCCGGACAAGCAGGTCTCCGACCTCGAGACCGTCATGACCCAGAAGCCGAACATCATCGTCTCGATCCCCACCGACCCCGTCGCGACCGCGACGGCCTACCGGAAGGCCGCACAGGCCGGGGCGAAGCTGGTCTTCATGGACAATGTCCCGCAGGGCTTCACCGCGGGCAAGGACTACGTTTCTGACGTCTCGGCGGACAACTACGGCAACGGCGTCGTCTCCGCCCACGAGATGGCCAAGGCCCTCGGCGGCAAGGGCAAGATCGGCGTCATCTTCCACCAGGCCGACTTCTTCGTGACCCAGCAGCGCCACCAGGGCTTCAAGGACACCATCGCGAAGGACTACCCGGACATCCAGATCGTCGAGGAGAAGGGCATCGCCGGCCCTGACTTCGCCGGCGACGCTCAGGCGGCGGCGAACGCGATGCTGAGCAAGCACGCGGACCTGTCGGGCATCTGGGCCGTGTGGGACGTCCCGGCCGAGGGCGTCATGGCGGCGGCCCGTGCTGCGGGACGCCAGGACCTCAAGATCGCCACCGAGGACCTCGGCAAGAACGTGGCCATCGCGCTCGCGAAGAACGACCTCGTGGTCGGCCTCGGCGCCCAGGTTCCGTTCGACCAGGGCGTGACCGAGGCTCAGATCGCTGCCGGATCCCTCCTCGGCAAGCAGGAGCCGGCCTACGTGGCGCTGAGCGCCCTGCCCGTGGACCACTCGAACGTCCTCGATGCGTGGAAGCAGGTCTACCACGCCGACGCTCCCGCGGACCTCCAGAACTCGTACAAGAAGTAGGGGCCAGAAGCAGCAGAACCAGTCGGGCGGGGGCTGATGCCCCCGCCCGGGAGGGACAACCCATGAACACGCCAGACAACGCCGTCGAGATGCGGTCCATCTCCAAGGCCTTCAACGGGGTTCCGGTCCTGAAGGAGGTCGACTTCGAAGTCCGCAAAGGCGAAGTCCACGCACTTGCAGGCGGCAACGGCGCCGGCAAGTCAACCCTCATGAAGATCCTGCAGGGCGTCTACCAGGCAGACGCCGGCGAGATCCTCATCGACGGGAAGCCGGCCGCCATCACTTCCATCCAGGACGCGAAGTCCGCCGGCATCGGAATGGTCTTCCAGGAATTCAGCCTCGTGCCCAGCCTGACGGTGGCGCAGAACATCTTCCTCGCCTCCGAGCCGCTGGCCGGCGGCTTCATCGACGACCGTGAGGCCGTGCGCCGAGCCAGGAGGCTCTTCGACGAGATGGAGGTCCGCGTCGACCCCAAGGCCGAGGTCTCGCGCCTCGGCACGGCGTACTGGCAGCTCACGGAGATCGCCAAGGCACTGTCCCAGAACGCGGGGGTGCTCATCATGGACGAGCCGACCGCGAGCCTGGCCAGACACGAGACGGAGGCCCTCTTCGAGCTCATCGACCGGCTCAAGGCCCGCGGCATCTCGATCATCTACATCTCCCACCGCATGGACGAGGTGTACCGGATCGCGGACCGCATCACGATCCTGCGCGACGGGCGCCGGCTGCTCACGGAGCCGCTGTCCGGCCTGACGCCCGAGCAGATCGTCGAGGGCATCGTGGGCAAGAAGATCGAGGGGCAGCTCGCCTACCGCGCACGGGACCACGTTGCGCACGACGGCGTCCCCCTCCTGGAGGTGCGTGGGCTCACCTCCGGCCCCAAGGTCCGGGACGTCTCCTTCGCGCTGCGGCCCGGAGAGATCCTCGGACTCGCAGGCCTCATGGGCAGCGGGCGCACCGAACTGGCCCGCACGCTGTTCGGCATCGACAAGGCCACGAGCGGCGAGATCCTCATCAAGGGCAAGAAGGTCACGATCGGCTCGCCCAAGCAGGCGATCGCGGCCGGGCTCGCCCTGATTCCGGAGGACCGGCGCGCTCAGGGCCTTGTCCTGGAGCACTCCGTGCGCGACAACCTCCTGCTCCCACTCCTCGGAAGCATCAGCCGCGGCCCGCTCCTGGACGTCGGCGCGGGCAAGAAGCTCTCGTCCTCGCTCATCGACAAGCTCGCGGTGAAGGTCGCCCACCCGAATCGGCCTGTCAGGCTCCTCTCGGGCGGCAACCAGCAGAAGGTCGTCATCGCCAAGTGGCTGGGCACCGACCCCGAGGTGCTCATCCTCGACGAGCCAACGGCCGGCGTCGACATCGGCACGAAGAGCGAGATCCTCGACATGATCCGGGACCTGGCGAGCACCGGCAAAGCGGTGATCGTCATCTCCTCCGAATATCCCGAACTCCTTGCAGTGAGCGACCGAGTCCTCGTCCTCAAGGAAGGTTCCATCATCCAAGACCTGCCTCGCGGCGACATCGCCGACGAGGAGTCCCTCCAACTCGCAGTCCAGGGAGTCTGACATGAGCAAGACAGCCCCCGCGGCCACCATCGAGACGCCGGCGTCGCCGAGCTTCGGCGAGATGCTGAAGAGGCTCGACTGGCGCCGCTACGTCATCTATATCGGCTTCGTCGTGGTCTTCGCCTTCTTCGCGATCCTCCTGCACGACCAGGGCTTCCTGTCCGCGGTCAACCTGCTGAACATCTTCCGGCAGACCGCCACCATCACAGTGATCGCCGTCGGGATGACCTACGTCATCTCGTGCGCCGAGATCGACCTCAGCGTCGGGTCCACCGCCGGCCTCTCGAGCGTCGCCACGGCGATGGGCATCTCCCAGTGGGGCCTCGTGCCGGGCATCCTGGCCGGTCTCGCCATGGGCGTGATCGTCGGGGCCATCAACGGCGGCCTCGTCAGCCTTCTGGGCATCCCGTCGTTCCTCGTCACCCTGGGCATGATGGGTATCGCAGTCGGCGCTGCCCAGTGGGTCACGGCGTCGGCCCCGCAGCCGATCCTCGACGACACCTTCAACACGATCTTCGGCTCCGGCAATATCGGCCCTATCCCCGGCCTGGTCCTATGGTCCGCGCTCTTCGTGGCAATCGGCGCCGTCGTCCTGTCCCGCACGAAGTTCGGCCGGCAGGTCCTGGCCACCGGCGGCAACCGCACCGCGGCCGACTTCACCGGCATCAACACCAAGCGCCTCAAGTTCCAGGTCCTGCTCATCTCCGGCATCGTCGCGAGCATCGCCGGCATGCTCTACGCGGGGCGCCTCCAGTCCGGACGCTTCCAGTGGGGCACGGGCGACGAGCTCTCGGCTATCGCCGCCGTGATCCTCGGTGGGACCAGCCTGTTCGGCGGCTCCGGCACCGTGATCGGCACGCTGTTCGGCTCGCTCCTGATCGGCCTGATCAACAACGGCCTCATCCTCGCCGGGCTCGACAGCAGCCAGCAGCAGGTCGTCCGCGGCGCGATCATCATCCTGGCCGTCGCCCTGGCCCGGAAGAAGTAGCCATGACGGCGGGACTTCGCTCCGGGATCATCGGCACGGGCTTCATGGGCGGCGTCCACGCGCACGCGGTGCGGGCCGCGGGCGGGACGGTGAGCGCCGTCGCCGGCCGGACGACGGCGAGCGCCGAACGCGCTGCCCCCGTTCTCGGTGCGCTGCACGCAGCATCGTCACCCGAGTCGCTGATCGATCGCGACGACGTCGACGTCGTCCACATCTGCACCCCCAACGCGACGCACGCCCCGTACGCGAAGCTGGCCCTCGCGGCCGGCAAAGCGGTCGTGTGCGAGAAGCCGCTCGCGACCTCGGTGGAGGATGCCGCCGAGCTCGCAGACCTGGCCCAGCGCCACGGAAGGGTCGCGACGGTACCGTTCGTCTACCGCTTCTACCCTGCCGTCCGCGAGGCGCGGGGCCTCGCCCGCCGCGGGGACGCCGGCCGCCTCTGGCTCCTGCATGGCTCGTACCTCCAGGACTGGCTCGCCAGCCCCGGGGCGACGAACTGGCGCGTCGACCCCACCAGGGGAGGGGCGTCCCGGGCCTTCGCCGACATCGGCGTCCACTGGTGCGACCTCATGGAATTCGTCACCGGGCAGCGGATCACGCGGCTTGTCGCATCGACGTCGCAGGCGTTCGCGGAGCGGCTCGGCGATGGAGGTTCCTTCCCCGTCGCCACCGAGGACGGTGCCAGTGTGCTGTTCGAAACCGACCAGGGCGCCGCTGGGTCCGTCGTGGTCAGCCAGGTCACCCCGGGCCGGAAGAACCGGCTCTGGTTCTCCTTCGACGGAACCCAGGCCTCCCTGAGCTTCGATCAGGAGCAGCCGGACACGCTCTGGGTCGGCAGAACCGCCGAAGCCTCGCGGATCGCCGTCGGCCCCGACACCCTAACGACCGACGGCGGCAGGCGGTACGCCCGGCTCCCCGCCGGACACCCGCAGGGCTACCAGGACAGCTTCAATGCCTTCATTGCCGACGTCTACGACGCCGTACGCGGGAACGCCCCCGACGGGCTGCCCACATTCGCGGACGGGCTCCGCGCAGCCCAGCTGACCCAGGCGCTCATCAGCTCAGCGCAGGCCCGCGGATGGGTCAGCGTTCCCGGGCACGACAAGGTTTCCACCATCATCTGAAAGGGCCGCAGCCAATGAAACTCGGATACTGCACCATCACCTGGGGCGGGGTCGTCGGGCACCCGGTCGGGGTGACGAGCGTCAAGGACCTCTTCTACATGACCCGCGGGTCTATGGACCGGGCCGTGAAGGACATCGCCTCCGCCGGCTACGAGGGCGTGGAGATGTTCGACGGCAACCTCGCCGAGTACGCCGACCGGCCCGAGGAGCTCCGCGGCCTCCTCGAGGAGGCGGGCGTCTCGCTCGTGAGCGTCTACACCGGGGCGAACTTCATCTACGCCGACATCCTCCCCGACGAGCTGCACAGGATCCGGCGCGCGGCCGAGCTGGCGGCGATCTTCGGGGCCGAACGCCTCGTCGTCGGCGGCGGGGCACGTCGCGCGGCTGGCACCACAGATGAAGACTACCGCCGTCTCGGAGAGGCGCTCGACCGCGTGACGGACATCGCGGAAGGATTCGGCCTGTCCGCGAGCTACCACCCGCACCTCACGACCATCGTCGAAGGCCCGGACGAGCTCGAGCGCCTCATGCCCCTCACCAGGATCGGCTTCTGCCCCGACACCGCGCACCTCGCCGCCGGCGGGGCCGACCCTGCGGCCATGATCCGCAAGTATCCCGAGCGCCTCCGCCATGTGCACCTCAAGGACTTCCGCAAGGATCCGTTCGCATTCCTGCCCCTTGGGCAGGGCGAGCTCGACTTCGCGGACATCATAGAGGCGCTCAAGGACAGCGGCTACGACAGCTGGCTCATGGTCGAGCTCGACGAGTACGACGGCGACCCGCGCACCGCCGCCGAGATCAGCCGGAAGTACCTCCGCGAACTCCTCCCCTAACGACCGAATTTCCACGGAAAAGGAACCCATCATCATGAAGAACCTCAACGTCGGCCTCATCGGGGGCGGCTTCATGGGCAAGGCCCACTCGCTCGCCTACTCCGCGATGCCCATGTTCTTCTGGCCCGCCCCGGCCATGCCCATCCGACACACGATTGCCGAGGCCAATGACCAGCTCGCCGCCGAGGCGGCACGCCGCTTCGGCTTCGAGAACTCGACCTCCGACTGGCGCCGGATCATCGACGACCCGAGCATCGACGTCGTCGACATCGCGACCCCGAACCACCTCCACGCGGAGATCGCCATCGCAGCCGCCCAAGCCGGCAAGCACCTCATCTGCGAAAAGCCGCTCGCCCGCACCGGCGAGGAGTCCAAGGCGATGTACGACGCGGTCAAGGGCACCGGCATCGTGCACATGGTTGCGTTCAACTACCGCCGCACGCCCGCCGTCGCCCTCGCAAAGAAGTACATCGAAGAGGGCGCGATCGGGCGCATCCTCAACTTCCGCGGCACCTACCTCCAGGACTGGAGCGCCGATCCCAGCTCGCCGCTCTCGTGGCGCTTCCAGAAGTCCGTCGCGGGCTCCGGTGCACTGGGCGACATCGCGACCCACGTCATCGACATGGCCCGCTACCTCGTGGGCGAGTTCGCCTCCGTCAACTCAATCCTCTCGACCTGGATCCCCGACCGACCCCTACAGTCCGGCGGGGCCGACGCCCTCGGCAACGTCCGGGGCGGCGAGGGGCCGCGAGGCGAGGTCGACGTCGACGACGAGGTCATGACGATGGTCCGCTTCGCCAATGGCGCGGTCGGCTCCATTGAGGCCACCCGCAACGGCTACGGACGGAACAACTTCATCACGTTCGAGATCCACGGCACCGAGGGCAGCATCGTCTTCAACTACGAGCGCCGCGACGAGCTCCAGGTGTGCTTCGCAAACGACGGCGACGACCGCCGCGGCTTCCGAACCATCTACACCGGCCCGGCCCACCCCTACGGCGAGGGCCTCTGGCCGATCCCGGCGCTGGGCATCGGCTATGGGGAGACGAAGATCATCGAAGCGCACGACTTCTTCAAGGCCATCGCCGAGGGCGGCAGCGTGAGCCCGAACTTCGCCGACGGCTACCAGACCGCGCTCATCGACGACGCCATCGTCGTCTCAGCCGAGAAGGGCGCCTGGATCGACGTCCCGTCCATCGCCGCGGACTAGCACTGCAACCGTTCGGTGGGGGCGCCCGCGAGGAGCCCCCACCACCGTCTCCTCAGGAACACCCATGACCGCACCGCAGAGGAGCCAGGCCGCAGGTCTGGCTCATGCCCCTCTTCACGCCCAAACCGGGCCTGGAATCCCCGCTCCGCGCCGCCCTCGAGGCGCTCCAGCGGCTGAGCCGCAACGACGAGGGCTGCGTCGAGTACACCGTCTTCGCGGACGGGGCCCGGTTCGTCCTCATCGAGGGCTGGGACCGACAGTCCAATCTCGACGCCCACACCACTCAGGCCCACGTCCGGGACTTCGTGGCCGAATGCGCAGAGCTGCTCGCCGAGCCGTTCACCGTCACCCCAATCACCCCGCTCGGCTAAGGGCACTCCGACCTGCAAGGAGCCACCATGCGACGCCCGTACACCTTGTTCACCGGCCAGTGGGCCGACCTTCCACTTGAGGAGGTCGCGCGGCTGGCGGCCCGCTGGGGCTACGACGGGCTCGAGATCGCCGTCTCGGGCGACCACCTCGACGCTTCCCGGTGGAACGAACCCGGCTACGTCCAGTCCAAGCTCGACCTCCTCGACCGATACGGCCTCAAGGTCTGGGCGATCTCGAACCATCTCAAAGGTCAGGCCGTCTGCGACAGCCCCATCGACTTCCGCCATCAGGCCATAGTCGGTCCGCGCGTGTGGGGCGACGGCGATCCGGAGGGCGTGCGCCAGCGCGCGGCCACGGACCTCAAGAACACCGCACGGCTGGCCCGCGCGCTCGGAGTCGAGACGGTCGTCGGCTTCACGGGCTCGAGCATCTGGCAATACGTCGCGATGTTCCCGCCAGTCCCGGAAACGACAATCGATGCTGGCTACCAGGACTTTGCCGAGCGCTGGAATCCGATCCTCGACGTCTTCGACAGCGAGGGCGTGCGGTTCGCGCACGAGGTGCATCCGTCCGAAATCGCCTACGACTACTGGACCACGGTCCGCGCCCTCGAAGCTATCGACCACCGTCCGGCCTTCGGCCTGAACTGGGACCCGAGCCACTTCATCTGGCAGGGCATCGACCCGATTTCATTCCTCTGGGACTTCAGGGACCGGATCTACCACGTGGACTGCAAGGACATCAAAGTCCGCACGACCGGCCGGAACACGCTGCTCGGCTCGCACCTGCCGTGGGGCGACCCCCGACGCGGGTGGGACTTCGTCTCGGCGGGCCGCGGCGATGTCCCGTGGGAGTCCGCATTCCGCGCCCTGAATGCGATCGGCTACTCGGGACCGATCAGCATCGAGTGGGAAGATGCGGGCATGGACCGCCTCTATGGGGCGCACGAGGCTCTCGAACTGCTGTCGAAGTACGACTACGACGACGCCTCTGCGAGGTTCGACGCGGCGTTCAGCAACCAGGGCTGATTCCGTGGGCAGCAGCTACACCGCCGGTCAGCTGTTCCAGCTCTTCCGAGACGGGACGCAGATGACCCGCTCCCAAGTCTGTGCGGCGACCGGCCTCTCCCGCACCGCGGCGTCTGAACGCCTCGACGAGCTCCGCAGCCTGGCACTCATCGCGCCCGTCAAAGAGGCGCCCTCGACGGGCGGGCGCCGCGCTGCACTCTTCGCCTTCGCGCCCACTGCCCTCGCAGTGGCAGGGGCCGCACCCGCAGGCGACGGCGCGCGGGTGGGCGTCTACGACGTCGGCGGCAGCTGTCTCGGCTGGGCCGAAGTCGGCGGCGATGAGGGCCCATCCACGCTAGTGGAGACGGCGCGGAGTGTCGCTTCACAGGGTGCCGTCCATCTCCTAGGCCTAGGACTCATCGCTCACGGCGGCGGCGAGCTCTCCTCGGGTGCGCACCATGGACTCACCGTTCGCGCCTACGGCAGGACCGAGGCGTCGGCCATTGCGCAGGCGCAGCGATTCGGCTCGGACCGCCGCGTGCTGTACTGCGCCGTGGGGCGGACGACCGCATGCACGCTCGTGGCCGAGAGACACGTCCTGTGGTCGACCGACGACCTCGGCCACGCGCCGCTCGCCGGCGAATCCGGAGTCGAGTGCTCATGCGGAAGCACCTCCTGCCTCAAAGGCCTGGCCTCGAACCTGCAATCGGCTGGACCCGGCGGTCGCGGCACAGCCCTTTCCCGTCAGATCGGACGCAGCCTGGGGTCTGGTCTCACTGCGCTCGTCAGCTTCCTCGAGCCCGACGTCGTCGTCATCGACGTCGCCGGATCAAACGGCGAGGACCTGCTCGCAGGCGTTCGCGGATGGCTGTACAGCCATGTCCACACGTCCGTGGCCGGGACACTCTCCATCACGCGCGGGGTCGCGGTCGACGGCGGTCTCGCCAACGCCGCAGCCGCGGCCTTCATCGACGAGGCGCTCACAGCAAGCAGCATCGATGGGCGCCTTCAGCGTCGGCATGATCATCGTGAGGCGAGGCCGACGCCCAAGAACCCCTGCCGACAATCGCTCACATTCGCAGTGGATGGTGTACGGACGCCGCAAATCAACCGCAGATGAGGTCACAGGTGCCCGAGATGGCCAGCGCACGCCACGTCGAGCTGGCCTGATTCGGCTTGGGCGGCTATGAGGGAGATCGGGGCCGCGACCGTCAGGGGGACCCGGGGGCAGTGGTGCGCTGGCCAGGACGGTTGCGCGGGCGTGGTCGGCGGCCGAGGCGGGCTCCCCGAGGCAGAGCGCGGAGAGCAGCTGGCGGACACGCGCCGCGAGGGCGTCCGAGGCATCGGTGAGGGGGTGTGCGAGGATGTCCTGGGCGATGGTGGCGGCCTGTGAAAGGTCGCCTTGCCTCAGCAGGCTCTCGGCTCGCAGGTAGGCCATCTCCCACCACACAGCCGGCTTGCCCGCGGCGTGGGCGTACCGTGCCGCCGCGGCCGCCTGCCGGGCGGACTCGGGGTCGTCGCGCAGGTCCCAGGCCTGCCGTGCGGCAAGGCCCGCGTGGACGTACGCAGCCACCTCGGGGGTGGCTGTCCGGTTCCACGCCTCGAGCGTCTGGGGTGCGAGCCCGAGGCGCCCGGCAAGCTCGGCGATGATCCCGGTCGTGGGCTCGCGGCGCCCGACTTCGAGCAGAGAGATGTCGACGGCCTGCTCGAGATGATCGGACATCGCTAGGAGCACGCCCGGGACGGCTTCCTTTCGCTCGGACGCGACCCGGCACACGTTCCACGCCAAGGCGTCTGCCGCTCCCCTGACCGCGTCCCCGATCCGGGAAGCGGTGACGCTTGCGGGTGGACCGAAGCTGACGTTCTCGCTGAGGTCCAGGGGCACCATGAGCAGGCCCGCCGAGACGGAGAGCTTCCAGCCAGGCGGCAGGGCCGGCCACGACGGATCCGGCGTCCACCCGTTCGACGGCATCCAGCCAGGCGGCATCTTCGGCCAGCCCGGCGGCGGGTTGAAGACCATCCGCTGTTCCGGCTCGCGGCCAGCCGCCCGAGTTGGGGCGGGTGGTGGCTTGGGCGTCCCGGGCAGGTAGACGTCATCGAGGTCCACAGGTTCGTGCCATGACCCGTAGCCGAAGATCTTCTCCCACAGCCGGATCCTCTGCCGGTGCGCTTCGGGACCTATCGGGTACGGGCCGAGGATCTTCAGGGTCTTGTCGACCTCCCAAGTGACGTCCTGGCGGCCGACGATCGTCGGCGGAACCGCCGGGTCGCGCTTGTCGGATGCTGGGGACGCGGAATTGCCGAAGATTCCCATTCGGGGGTACCCAACGCTCGCCGCCGTCGACGCCACCCACTTCAGCGGGGAGATCCACTATTTCGAGATCTTCGACGCGGCGGCCAGCGACGCCATCGACGGCTACTACGGGCTGGGACTCTACGTCGACTTCCCCGACTACGTCGTCTCCGTCGTCCACGACGTCTATTGGACGGCCCGGCGGTGACTCAAGAGGGCCAACGCTCATTTTGGTGACGGGTCACTCCGGGCCCCGGGGCAGGGCCTTCCAGCGTGGTCCCGGCGCGGCCCGTCAAAGCGTTCGGTGGTACCAGGAGTTAAAGACGAGGAAGTACAGGAGCCCAAGCAGGACCGCGAGGACCAGGAGAATGCGACGAAGACCCGGACCGGCTGCCTACAGCCGGCTCGAGGGCGGACTGCGGGGCATCCTGATCGAGGGGCCCCGGGGCGGGCAGACTACCCTGTGGCCTTTGGGCGTCAGGCAGGGTACCGGGAACAGGCTTCCAGCCTTGGCCGCCCTGCGCCTGCTGCGGTCCTCCTTGGCGCCGCCGATCCTGCCCCAGGGACCGAGTTCGAGGCAGGATTCGGGCGCTGAGGCCGAGGGCGTGGGAGCCGTGTTCGGGTTCGCGTGGGGCAAGATGGATGCATGGGTGAACTGACCGAGGGCCGGGCGCACGACGCGGTGCTGCGCCACATCGAGGACAGTCTGCGCTCTGGTGCCATCAAGCTGGGTGACAGGCTGCCGGGCGAACGGGCCCTGGCCGAGCAGTTCGGAATCTCCAGGGCGTCCGTGCGGAACGCCATCCGATCTCTCGAGGTGATGGGCGTGGTGCGTGCAGCGACGGGGTCCGGGCCGCATTCGGGCACCATCGTCGTCTCTGACCCGTCCTCGGCCCTTGGCGTAGCGCTGCGCATGCACGTCGCAAGCCACCAGCTCCCCCTCAAGGACATCGTCGAAGCCCGGATCATGACAGAGACGTGGGCGCTCGAACATGCTGCGGCCGCGCCGTGGACGGCCGAGCAGCTCGATGACGCACGCCGGCTGCTCCAGGCGATGGACGACGACGCCATGCCCTCGCAGATCTTCACCCTCCTCGACGCCCAGTTCCATGTTGCGCTCAGCACCTTGGCTGGCAACGTCGTCGTGAGCACCATGATGGAGTCGATGCGCGAGGCAATCCGCGATTACATCAGCGACGCGGTGACCCGGCGCGGCACCTGGGACGACATGGTGCATGTGCTCCGCGCGCACCACCATGGCATCTTCGAGGCCGTCGAGGCGCGCGACGGGGCCAAGGCAGCCCTTCTTGTCCGCGAGCACATCGAATGGTTCTACGGTCAGGCCATGTGAATGCACCCGCCCCCAGCCCTCGAAGGTGTGGCCTTCAAGCGCTGGGGCAGTGCAGGGGCGTTTCTTCAGTGGGCTAGGCGATCTGGGCTGTGAGACCTGCGGCCTGTATGGCCTTGGACGCGGCGGTCTCGTCGTTGTCCGAGCTGTCGCCGCTGATGCCGACGGCGCCTTGGACCGTGCCGTCCTCGCCGCGGACGAGCACCCCACCGGGGACTGGGATGAGGCGGCCGCCCAGGGCGGCGGCCGCTGCGGTGATGAAGTAGGCCTGCTGCTCGGCGCGCTCCATCAGGGCTCGTGAGCCCATCCCGAGGGCGAGTGCCCCGTAGGCCTTGCCGTGCGCGATCTCGAAGCGGTTGTTCGAGGCGCCGTCCTGCCGTGCGGCGGCGACGACGTGGCCTCCCGCATCGAGCACGACGGCGGCCAGGGGCTTGAAGCCGTGCTGCTGGCCTGCTGCCAGGGCCTCGGAGATGATGGACTGGGCCGTGGCGAGGTCGATGCTCATGATGCGCTCCTTGCAAGGTCGTCGCTGTGCTTCTGGGCTTCACGGCGCCGGTGCAGGATGGGCTCGGTGTAGCCGGAGGGCTGGCGGGCCCCCTCGAGCACGAGCTCCCGGGCGGCTAGGAAGGCCTCAGTGTCGAACGCCGGAGACATCGGCAGGTAGTCCGGGTCGGAGGCGTTCTGCCCGTCGACGACGGCGGCCATGCGCCGCAGCGAGTCCTCCATCTGATCCTGGGTGATGACGCCGTGGAGGAGCCAATTGGAGACGTGCTGGGAGCTGATCCGGCAGGTGGCACGGTCCTCCATCAGCGCGGTGCCGTGGATGTCGGGGACCTTGGAGCAGCCGATCCCGGCGTTGACCCAGCGCACCACATAGCCCAGGGTGCTCTGGATGTTGTTGTCCAGCTCGTTGCGCCGGGCTTCGGCGTCCCATGCGGAGGGGTCGCCGACCGGGATGGTGAGCAGCTGCCGCAGGGTGGAGCGCCGTGCTTGGCCGAGCTCTGCCTGCTGGGCGTCCACGTCAACCCGGTGGTAGTGGATGGCGTGCAGGGTCGCTGCGGTGGGCGAGGGGACCCAGGCGCAGTTGGCGCCGGCGAGCGGGTGGGCGATCTTCTGGGCGAGCATCTCCGCGAGATTGTCCGGGGCGGCCCACATGCCCTTGCCGATCTGGGCCCGGCCGCGGAACCCGCACTCGAGCCCGATGTCGACGTTGGCGTCCTCGTAGGCCTTGATCCAGCTGGTGGAGCGCATGTCCGCCTTGCGCACCATGGGGCCTGCGAGCATCGAGGTGTGGATCTCGTCGCCCGTCCGGTCCAGGAAGCCGGTGTTGATGAAGACCACCCGATCGCCTGCCTCCCAGATGCACGCCTTGAGGTTCGCCGAGGTGCGGCGTTCCTCGTCCATGATCCCGATCTTGAGGGTGAGCGGGTCCAGGCCGAGCACGGACTCGGCGCCGGCGAGCAGCGAGCAGGCCACGGCGACCTCGCGGGGGCCGTGCATCTTTGGCTTGACGATGTACACCGAACCGGTCCGCGAGTTGCGTCCGGCGTGGGGGCCGCGCAGGTCGTGCACGGAGCCGAGGCCGGTGAGCAGGGCGTCGAGGATCTCCTCCGGCACGGGGTTCCCGGCGACGTCGAGGATTGCGTCGCTGGTCATGAGGTGACCCACCTGGCGGACGAGCAGCAGCGAGCGGCCCTGCAGGGTCAGCTCGGAGCCGTCGGGGGCTGTGTAGAGGCGGTCGGGGTTCAGCCGGCGGGTGTGGGTGCGTCCGCCCTTCTCGATCTCGGCAGTCAAGGTGCCCTGCATGAGCTGGAGCCAGTTGCGGTAGCCCAGCACCTTGTCCTCGGCGTCGACGGCCGCGACCGAGTCCTCGAGGTCCATGATCGTCGTAACAGCGGATTCGAGCACGATGTCCTTCACGCCGGCCGCGTCGCCGGACCCGATCGGGTGGCTGCGGTCGATCTGGATCTCGACGTGGAGGCCGTGGTGCACGAGCAACACGGCCTCGGGCTCCGCGGGCGACCCGCGGTAGCCCGCGAAGAGGTCGGGCTCGGCGAGCCCGACGGGCCCGGACGGCGTTTCGGCGACGAGTGTGCCGTCGGCAATGTGGTAGGCGGTGACGTCCGTGTGGGAGCCGCTGGCGAGAGGCGTGTGCTCGTCGAGGAACTGCCGTCCGCGGGCCACGACGGCAGCGCCCCGGACGGGGTTGTAGGCGCCGGTGCGCTCGCGCCCCTCCGCCTCGTCGATGACGTCGGTGCCGTAGAGCGCGTCGTAGAGCGAGCCCCAGCGGGCGTTGGCTGCGTTCGCCGCGAAGCGGGCGTTCAGGAGCGGGACCACCAGCTGGGGTCCGGAGACGGTGGCGACCTCCGCGTCGACGCGGTCGGTCGTGATCGTGAAGTCCCCGGGCTCGTCCTCGAGGTAGCCGATCGAGCGCAGGAAGGCCTCGTACGCCTCCGGGTCCACCCCGCCAGCGCCGGCGGAGCGGTGGAACTCGTCGATCTGCTCCTGAAGCCGATCCCGTACCGCCAGCAGCTCGCGCACCTGCGGGTAGAACTCCTCGATGAGCCGCGCAGCACCCGCCCAGAAGTCCTCCTCCCGGATCCCCGTACCCGGCAGCGCCTCGTCCCGGACGAAGGCGTAGAGCCCCCCGGCCACGCTGAGCCCGTTCATCTCGACCCGTTCCTGCATGAGCCCACCTCCTCTAGTTTCCGTAATGCAAAAAAGACATCTCGAATGACAAAAGCTATCCGTGACGTCCAGGCCGTGTCAACGTGTGGACCGACCACCCGTCTGCGAATCGGAGATGTGGACTGACCATTGTGGACTGACCATTGACGGTGACCTATCGCACACCTAGACTCCTCGGCGAGGACCGTTCCGCCTTCTGGAAGCGGCCTTCCACAACGGCCGCAAGAACACAGACAAGGGAGTCTCTGTGCCCACTTTCCACCAGCTCGTCGACCCTCTGGGCGGTTCACTCGCACTGGCCGCCCTGCTCGCAGCTCTGCCTCTCATCCTGCTGTTCATCATGCTCGGCGTCTTCCGCACCAAGGCGTGGAAGGCCGCCGTCGCAAGCCTCGTCCTCTCGATCGTCCTGGCTGCCACCGTGTGGCGGATGCCGCTGGACCAGACCCTCAGCGCAACCGCCGAGGGGGCGTTCTACGGCTTCTTCCCAATCCTCTGGATCCTCATCAACGCCCTATGGGTGTACCGGCTGACCACCGAGACGCGCTGGTTCGAGGTGCTCGGCGCGACGATCCGCTCGATCTCGAACGACCACCGCATCCTGACGATCCTGATCGCCTTCTGCTTCGGCGCGCTCCTCGAAGCCCTCGCCGGATTCGGCGCGCCCGTCGCGATCACGTCGGCCATGCTGATGGCCGCGGGAATGAAGCCGCTCAAGTCGGCCGCGGTCTCGCTTCTGGCCAACACGGCCCCGGTGGCCTTCGGGGCCATGGGATCGCCGGTCATCGCCCTCAGTGGCGTCACTGGAATCCCCCTCGCGACGATCTCGGCCATGGCGGGGCGTCAGACGCCTTTCCTTGCACTGATAGTCCCGCTCCTGCTCGTGTTCATCGTCGACGGCAGGCGCGGCGTCCGCCAGACGTGGCCCGCGGCCGTCCTTGGCGGCACGGTGTTCGCCATCGTCCAGTTCCTCACGTCGAACTTCTTCACCGTCGAGCTCACCGACGTCCTGGCAAGCATTGTCGCCATCGCCGCCGTCCTGCTGCTGCTGCGCGTGTGGACGCCCACCGCCGCGACGCCTGGCGCCGGGGACGCGACCGCCGTCGTCCGCGAGGCCGAGGCCATCGCGGTGAGCACCGAAGCCATGGGCGCGCGCACCCGAGTTGGGACCGCGGGCGAAGGCGGGAGGGCCACCGGCACGGGTGGGTCGACCGGATCGAGCGTGGCAGCAGAAGGGGAAGAGGGCGCCCCCGCGCGCCCATCGCCTCGGGAGATCTGGATGGCGATCGCACCGTACCTCGTGATCATCGCGGTCTTCTCCTTCTCCCAGATTCCGGCCGTCAAGGCCTGGCTGACCGACACTGGCGGCTTCTCGTTCCGCTGGCCGTGGCTCGACGTCGTCGGCACGAACGGCAAGCCCGTCCCGTCCCAGACCATGCGCTTCGACCACCTCAAAGCGACCGGCACGCTCCTCCTCATCTCCGGGCTCATCACCCTTGCCCTCTACCGGATCCCCTTCCGTTCCGGCGTCAGGATCTACGGCCAGACTCTGGCGATGCTCCGGTGGACGATCCTGACCGTGTGCTCCGTCCTTGCCCTCTCGTTCGTCATGAACCTCTCGGGCGAGACAGGCACTCTGGGTGTGGCGCTCGCCTCGGCCGGAGGGATCTTCGCCCTCCTCTCACCCGTCCTCGGCTGGATCGGCGTCGCGCTCACAGGCTCGGACACGTCCTCGAACTCGCTCTTCGGCCAGCTCCAAGTGACCGCTGCCTCGCACGCGGGACTCTCACCGGTGCTCATGGCCGCGACGAACTCCTCCGCCGGCGTCCTCGGCAAGATGCTCTCCCTCCAGAACCTGGCCGTGGCTGCAGCCGCCGTGGGAATCGACGGGCTGGAAAGCACCCTGTTCCGCAGGCTCCTCGGCTGGAGCATCGGTCTCCTCGTGGTGCTGACCGTGCTCGTCCTCCTGCAGACCTCGGTCCTTGCCTGGATGGTGCCGTGACCGCCCCGACCAACTCGCTCGACCCTCGAAACGACCGCCCGAAAGGCTCCGCAATGCCCATCAAGACCCCCTCGGACACTTCCAGCGTCACTGCAGACGCTGCGGCAACGCTCGCGGCCCACCCGCGTTACACGTCCGATGCCGACGCACGCGCAGCCGCTGCCACCGACCGGTCGGGCTACATCCCGCCCACGCTTCCCGACGGGGTGGTCCTTGCCCAAAGCGCCGATGACGTCGTCGAGGCACTCCGCCTCGCCCACGCCCACGGCGTCCCGGTGGTCCCGCGTGGCGCAGGAACCGGCTTGGCCGCCGGCGCCAGCGCCCACGCCGGTCAGGTCGTGGTGGATGTCTCGGGCATGAACCGCATTCTGGCCATCGACCCCGTGGAGATGACAGCAGTCGTCGAACCCGGCGTGCTCAACGCCGAAGTCAACGCCGCCGCCGCCGAGCACGGGCTCTTCTACGCCCCCGATCCGGCAAGCACGGCAATCTGCTCGATCGGCGGCAACATCGCCACCAATGCCGGCGGCATGTGGTGCGCGAAGTACGGCGTCACACGGGAATCCGTGCTCGGACTCCGCGTCGTCCTCGCCGACGGCCGCATCCTCCGCACCGGCCGGACGACCATCAAGGGAGTCACCGGCTATGACCTCAACGCCCTCTTCATCGGCTCCGAGGGAACCCTCGGAATCGTCGTCGAAGCGACGCTGCGCCTGCGGCCACGCCCCGTGCGCACCGAGACCCTCGCCGCGTACTTCCCCGACATCGAAGCGGCGGGCCGTGCGGCCTCAGCGATCACGGCCGCGCGGATCCAGCCCTCTATCCTCGAGCTCATGGACGGCCCAACGCTCGAGGCCGTCGATCAGGCCGAGGGCAGCCGCCACCGCGAACTCGGTGGAGCCTTCCTCCTCGCGCAGACCGACGGCTACGGCGCCCACCTCGAGCTCGACGAAATCGAAGGGGCCATCAACCCGTACGCCACCTCGACACACCGTGCAGGGAGCACCGAGGAGGCCGAGGCCCTCGTCAAGGCCCGGCGCGACGCGATCCCAGCCCTCGAAAAGCTCGGCCGCGTCTCGATCGGCGACATCGCCGTCCCGCGGAACCGCCTCGCCGAGGCCTTCGCCGGCCTCGCGGACACCGCGGCCCGAACCGGCGTGCGGATCTTCAGCGTCGCCCACGCCGCGGACGGCAACCTCCACCCCATGATCGTCGTGAACCCCCACGAGTCGATCACCGACGGACCCGCCAAGTCTGCCCTCCGGGACATGTTCCGCCTCGCCCAGCGCCTCGGCGGCACGCTCACCGGCGAGCACGGCGTGGGACTGCTCAAGCGCGAATGGGTCGGTGAAGAACTCGGCGAGACCTCCCGCTCCCTCCAGCACGCCATCAAAGCCGCCTTGGACCCCTCCGGAATCCTGAACCCCGGAAAGGCCATCTAGCCGCAGTTCCAGCCGAAGGACCACCCGGTGACCCCGGGTGGCTCGGCTTGAACTGCCCGCGGGCTCGGCGGCATGCCGAGCCGAGCGGCGCAGACGGCGGCCGCGTGAAGAAATCACGCAGCCAATGCGCTGGAGATCGGACCACCTGACCAGCATCATTCAAGAGTCACTCACACCCGTCAGGGGAAGGAAGAACGATGGCCGAGACTGCCAGCAGGATCGAACGCGTGGAGCGGCTCCGGGTCTCCGACTCGGTAGCCGCCCAGCTGACCCAGCTCATCACCAAGGGCGTCTACGCCGTCGGCGAGAAGCTCCCGCCGGAGCGAGTGCTCGCAGAGGAATTCGGTGTGAGCCGCAGCTCCATGCGCGAAGCCATCAGAAGCATCGAAGCCAGCGGCCTGGTCAGCAGCAACCACGGCGTGGGCGTCTTCGTCGTCAGCAACACCGTCGCCTCCCAGGCGGGCTCCGACCTCCTGGTGTTCGAAGGCTTCACCGTCCCCGAACTGTTCGAGGTGCGGCGGATGATGGAAAGGGACGCCGCGGGCCTGGCAGCACGGCGCATCACGCCTGGGTACGCCTCAGAGCTCCAGGACATCCTCAGCAGATGCGCCGACCCGGACCTCCCCAACGAGGAATTCGTCAAGCTCGACTTCAAGCTGCACCAGACGATCGCGAAGGCCTCCAAGAACGGACTGCTCGCCACGATATACGGCAGCCTGGAGCCGATGATGGTCAAGTATTCGCACCGCGTCATCGACCTCCCGGGCCGCCGTGAAGACTCGCACAGGGGCCACACGAAGATCGTCGACGCTGTCGTCGCAGGCCGGAGACGCCGAAAATCCTTCGCGACCTGGGCGACGGGAGCACCGGAGTCGCGGCAGACCCTGATCACGTCTTCGCAGAACTCCTTGGGGACGCCTTCGGCATAGGGCACATCCTTCCAGCGCCGACACACATCGACGCAGATCAGATGTCACCTAATCGTGAAGCAGTCCCCGATCCGTCGGTCGAGGCATTGACGCGGCATGGGGCCCGGTCCTACATTCGCTGCAGCTGGGTATTCAGGAGAGGCTCCCGGACGGCTCGCCGTCCCCGGGCCGCTCGATGGAATTACCTCGGGACAATGGTCTCGGCCGGTGCCTATCGGCTGCTGTGCAGGGCGTCCCGGCGCACGAGGGATGTGCGACAAGATGCTCACAAGAACAATGGCCGGCCTGGGCGCTGCAGGCCTCCTGGCGGCTGCGATCGCGGCCGGGGCAGCGGCACCGGCAAGCGCCACGACCGACCAGACTTGGCACTCGAACCAGATCAGCGATTCAATCCCTGTCACATGCGACGGGCCCGGAACCACGCCATTCTCCGGCCCCGGCAACGTCGTGGCGCACCTGACCGTGAACAATGCCGGCGACAGCTGGTTCACCACCACCGAAGAGGGCAGCGTCACCTTGAAGACCCTGTGGGGTGGATCGTGGAGCACCTGGGCCGGGCACATCCAGCTGTGGTTCGGCTCCGAGGACAACAACCAGAACAGCGTCCAGCATGCCACGGTCAACTTCAACGGAGTGAGCATCTCGGATCCCTCCAAGTCCCTGACCATGCACGCCGCGTTCACCGCCACGGTCAACGCCAACGGTGTTCTCGTCGTCAACAACCAGACGGTCAGCTGCCAGTAGCCGGCGAGGACGGCGGCGCGCCATCCGTGCGGTGCCCGCCATGTCAGGCGGTCCGCGCATGGGTCTATTCCCTGGCGCCCCCGTAGGACGGCCAGGACGGTGCGCCCGCCACACTGGACCGGAGAAGCCGCAGATCCAACCGGGCACGACCGTCCGCGGCGCTGCCTGCCGGCGAGACCTACCTCTTCTTCCCCTGCCCGGCTGAACCGCGGCGGGAGCCGGGGCGGTGCCCCCGGCGAATTTGACTCGCGCCTTGCCGGCAGGCAGTGCGGCCTTGGACGGGAAGGGCTCAACCTGAGGCTTCCCGGCTGCGACGGCGTCGATAGGCCTTCGGGCCATCGCGGGTCCCCGAACAGGCCTTCTCCATCATCGCTATAGCCGGGATAGCCCAGGCCGTCGCTCCCTCTCGGTGGGCGGGCTCCCCTTGGAAGGGAGGTTCCGGCGTGCTGCCGTCAGCGGCCGGTGGCGGGGCGTGCTTCGGCGAGCTGGGCACGGAGGCTGGCGTTCTCGTCCTCGAGGGCGAGGACGAGGCGGATGCCTTCGACGTTCAGCCCGGCTTCGACGAGTTCGCTGATGCGGCCGAGCCGGTCCATGTCGTCCTCGCTGTAGCGGCGGGTCCCGCCGCCGGTGCGGGACGGGGCAAGCAGGCCCTTGCGTTCGTACAGGCGCAGGCTGGACAGGCCCAAGCCCGAGAGCTCGGCGGCCACCGAGATCGCGTACACGCCGTCGGATGAGTCGCGCCTGCGGGCCATGCCACCACCTGATTCCTCTTGCCTTGACCTACCCGTGCTGATCTATTATATCTGTGTCTTGAGAGGCAGATCACATGCCGATCAAAGTCCATATATTGTGATCCGAACCTTTGAACCATTGGAGGTGGCAGTGATGCTGATGCGAACCGATCCCTTCCGCGACCTCGACCGCCTGACCGAGCAGGTCTTCGGCACGACGACCCGGCCCACGACGATGCCG
>NZ_JBKZWT010000030.1:0-23205 GCF_047759905.1 Sinomonas sp. G460-2
CCTGGGCCTCGGACCCGGGACCCGGGTGCTGGACGTCGCCTCCGGGCAGGGAACGACGGCGCTGCTGGTCGCCAGGGAGTTCGGCTGCACCGTGGCCGGGATCGACCTCGGTGCCCGGCAGGTCGAGCAGGCGAGGTCGGCAGCAGCCCGGGAAGGCCTGGGCCATCTGGCGACCTTCTCGGTCGCGGACGCCGAGGACCTCCCGTTCGAGGACGGATCGTTCGACGCGCTCGTATGCGAGTGCGCCCTCTGCACCTTCCCGGACAAGTCCCGCGCCGCAGCCGAATTCGCCCGCGTCCTCGTCCCCGGAGGCAAAGCCGGGATCACCGACGTCACCGTCCGCGGGGGCCGCCTCCCCGAGCCCCTGACCGGGATGGCCGCATGGGTCGCCTGCATCGCCGACGCCCGAAGCCCCGAAGGCTACGCCGGGCTGCTCGAAGCGGCAGGGCTCGCCGCCGACCGCCCAGAGGACCAGAGCCCCGCCATCGCCCGGATGCTCGACCAGATCGAGGCCCGCCTCGCCGTCCTGGCCATGGCGGCCCCGGACGCACTCGCCTCGGCCGGCATCGAACCCGCGGCCGTGCGCCCGTACGCCCGCACAGTGCGGGCCGAGATCAGCTCCGGCACGATCGGCTACAGCCTCATCACCGCCCGCAAACCCCAGACGAGCACGACCCAGCCCAGCCGCCCGACCGCAGGAGGAACCCGCCCGTGACCATCTCTACACGCCTGGCCGCCCTCGCGGCCGTGCCCGTTGCAGCCCTCGTCCTGTCCGCGTGCGGCGGGTCGAGCAGCCCCCTCTCCACGGCCCCCGCCTCCGGCCAGGCCGTCGCGGGCGGCCCGATCGTGGTGGGCTCGGCCAACTTCACCGAGAGCGAGATCCTCGCCGACGTCTACGCCGGGGCGCTCAACGGCGCCGGCGTGCAGGCGACCACGAAGACCGGGATCGGCTCCCGCGAGGTGTACGTCAAGGCGCTCCAGGACGGCTCCATCGACCTCGTCCCGGACTACTCGGGCAACCTCCTGCGCTACTTCGACAAGAACGCCACCGCCGTGAGCGCGGCGGACGTCATGCAGGCGCTCCCCGCCGTGACCCCCAAGGGGCTCGCCGTCCTGGATGCCGCCAACGCGGAGGACAAGGACTCCATCGTGGTCACCCAGGCCACTGCGGACAAGTACAGCCTCAAGACGCTGGCCGACCTCGGGAAGGTCTGCGACCAGATCGCCCTCGGCATGCCGCCCGAGGCGAAGGACCGCCCGCAGGGCCTGCCCGGGCTCAAGGCCAAGTACGGCTGCACGCCGAAGCAGTTCGTCCCTCTCAGCGATGGCGGCGGCCCCGTGACCATCAAGGCGCTTTTGGACAACCAGATCCAGGCCGCGGACGTGTTCACGACCTCGCCGCTCACCTCCCAGAACCACCTCGTGACGCTCGAGGATCCGCAGAACGACTTCGCCGCCCAGCAGGTCGTGCCCCTCGTGCGCACCGACCGGGTCAACGACAAGGCGAAGGGCGTGCTGGACAAGGTCCAGGCGACGCTGACCACGGCGGACCTCGTCAAGCTCAACGAGGAGGTCTCGGGCAGCGCCAAGCAGGACCCGAAGGCTGCCGCGGACGCGTGGCTGAAGGAGAAGGGGCTCGCCGGCTGAGGAGTCCGGGGCAGCCATTTGGGTCCTGGGGAGACGGGCCCGATCACCGCGGGGGCGCGGCTGTGTGGGCCTTCAGGCGAGAGGAGAAGACGATGAACGCCATCCTGCGGACCGTCGCTGCAGGGGCCGCGGCCGGGGCGGCCGGCACCACCGTGTTGAACGCGATCACCTACCTGGACATGGCCGTCAGGGCCAGGCCCGCCAGCAGCACCTCGAAGGAGTCCGCCCGGCGCCTCGCCCGTGCAGTGGGCATGCACATCCCCGGCGACGAAGAGCAGCAGCAGAACAGGGCCGCCGGGATCGGGCCGCTCCTGGGCCTCGCGGCGGGCGTCGGCACCGGCGTCCTGGCCGCCGGCGCCCGTGCCCTCGGCTGGAGGCCCGGAAGGGCAGTGGGGATCGCGGCAACCACCGGTGTGGTCCTGCTCGCGGCCAACGCGCCGATGACCGTGCTGAAGGTCACCGATCCCAGGACCTGGTCCGCGGCCGACTGGGCCAGCGACATCCTTCCGCACCTGGGCTACGCGATCGCCGCCGACGCCGTCCTGCGCGCACTGGAACCCTAGGGTGCCCTGCCTGCGCGCGGGCGCCGGCGCCCTGAACGGAGTCCGGAGACACCTCCCCATGGGCCGACCGCAATCCATCGGCAGGGTCCCGGCCGTCCGGCTGCCGGCGCTCATTCAGGACGTGCTGCTCTGGTACGACCCCGTCGGGCAGCTGCGGAGGTGGGCCAGGCGGCACGGGGACGCCTTCACGGTCAGGCTCCCGGCCGTCGGGCCGATCCTGGTCCTCGGCGATCCTTCGACGGCGCGGCAGGCCCTCCTCAGCGACCCGCGCGCGGCTGAGGCCGGCACCGCGACCGGGCGGGTGCTGCCCGTACTCGGACCCGCCTGCGTCCTGCGGCAGGACGGCAGCGCCCATCAGGACCGCCGGCGCCTCCTGGGACCGGCATTCCACGGAGAGAGCCTGGAGCGGCTCCGGACCGTCGCCGCCGAGAACGCCGGGCGGGAGATCCGGACCTGGGCAGAGGGAAGGCCGATTGCGCTGCTTCCCCGCATGCAGGAGGTGGTCTTCGCCACGATGGCCACCGCCGTCCTGGGCATCGATGACTCCGAGACGGTCCAGAGGCTGCATCGTGCGATTACCGGCATGAACGGCCCATCCGCCCTGGCACGGACCTGGATGTCGCCGGTGGGCGACGGCGCAGTGCGCTCCTGGCTCTCGCGCCGCTCGCGGCGCCGCCAGTCCCGGGTGGACGCCATCCTCGCACCGATCATCGATGCCCGCCGTTCGGCGGAGCCCCTTGGAGGCAGCGACGTGCTTTCGCTGCTCATCGGGCACGAGCGGGACAGCGGGTCCCGCATCGGCCAGGAGGCGATGAACGACGAACTGACCGCCCTGCTGCTGGCAGGCTACGAGACCACAGCCGCAGCACTGGGCTGGGCGCTCGAGCGCCTCGCCCGCGACCCGGGAGCCGCCCGGCTCCTCGCCGGCTCCGTTGACGGGCAGGACTCCCGTCACCTCGACGCGTTGGTGCGGGAGGTGCTGCGCTGGCGTCCGCCCGTCCTAGATGCGGTCCGAGAGCTCACCACGCCGATGGAGCTCGCAGGCTTCCGCGTCCCCGCCGGGACGCTGGTCGTGGTCGCGCCCCTGCTGGTCCACGACAACGACGGGCGGGTGGACGCCCCAGACGCCTTCCGGCCAGACCGCTTCCTCGGCGCCCGCCACCGGGGAGGACGGAACTGGGTCCCCTTCGGCGGCGGGCGCCGCCACTGCCTCGGCGCAGAGCTCGCGGCAGTGCAGATGGAGGCCGTGCTCACCGAGGTGGTCAGCGCAGTCACCCTCTCGCCGGCCTCGCCCTGCGTCGAGACGGCGAGACTCCTGGGCACGGTCTTGGTCCCGTCGCGGGGAAGCGCCGCCGTCATCCGGCGCCGGAGGGCCCCAATGCACACGGCCGCGCGCGGCGGAGGCCCTGGGCAGGGCTCCCCGCCCTGAGCAGTGCCCTGCGGACGCCGCCCCGGATTCAGCCCCTGTGCCCTTGGGAGAATTCGTGCGGCCGAGCGGCGAAGGCGTCACGGCAGCCGGTGGAGCAGAAGAGATGCTCCCGTCCCTCGTGCTGGCAACGGGCCGCTGCGTGCTCGGAGTCGACTTCCATCCCGCACACCGGATCGCGGACGGCCGGGCCCCCATGGCTGGGGCTGCCGCCGTCGGCACCGAGGTAGGCGTGGGGGTCCCTGGCGAAGGCCTCCCTGCACCCGGGCGAGCAAAAGGCGTATTCAGTGCCGTCGTGGGCGAGGGTTCCCCCGCCGGGGTTCCCGGGGTCCACACGCATCCCGCACACCGGGTCCACCGCGATCGGCGGCGAGGCGTCCTCGGTGCCCATGGGCTCGCTGCCGGGTTCTGCGGCGTAGTGGTCCGGGTCTGCGGTGAACTTCTCGTGGCAGCGGTCCGAACAGAACCAGTACATGTGCCCGGCATGGGTGTGGGTGGCGGGGGCGTGGGCCTTCTCGACCTGCATCCCGCACACGGGGTCCTTCGCGTACCGCCCGGCGGTGCCGAAACGGTCCCGCCCGCGGTAGAGCCAGTAGAGCACCACTGCTGCGGCGATCGCGGCCAGGTTCAGCCAGGCCGTGTAGTTCCACTCGAACCGGGCCGGGACGATCTCGGCGGGGCGGGCCGGGGCAGCGATGCCGAGGCCGCGGAAGAGCAGGTCGGTGGCCAGGCCCGCGGCGCTCATCACCGCCCAGAAGGACAGGAAGACTCGCACGGCGATGCGCCGGCCATAGAGCTTGGCGTAGACGGCGACCAGCGGGAAGGCGATCAGGTCGGCGAAAACGAAGGCGACCGTGCCGCCGAAGCCGAGCCCGCCCCTGTACAGGGCCGCAGCCAACGGGACGTTGCCGATCGAGCAGACGAAGCTGGCGAACGCCACGAGCGGGCCGACGAGGGCGTCCCAGGCGTCGGTGAGGAGCCCATGGCCGGGGAAGAACAGCGCCGAGTAGACAGCAGGCGGTACGGCGACGGCCAGGATCCCGGCGACGAGGTAGCCGATGAGCAGCTCGCGGCGGAGCATGGTCGCGTCCGAGACCGCGTACCCGGCGGCGTCCGCCCACCCGGACACTGACCGCATCCTCGCCCACAGCCCCTTGCCGTGCCGCTCGGCCTCGTCGGCCTCATCGGGGCTGCCCTGGGCGGCGGCGCGCTCCGCGAGGCGGGCCCGTGCCGCCTCCAGCTCGGAGGCGGGGAAGACGCGGGGGGCGATCAGGACGAAAAGGGCGATCATGATCGCCCCTCCGACGAACTCGGCGAGGGCGAACTGCCACCCGGCAAGCAGCCACAGCACGAGACCGAGCTCGACGACCAGGTTCGTCGAGGCGAGCATGAACACCATCGAGGTGGTGAAGTCGGCCCCGCGCTGGAACAGCGACTTCGCCAGTGCAGCGGCGGCGTAGGAGCAGCTCGAGGACGCCGCGCCCAGCAGGCCCGTGCGCACCACCGTGGCGGGGCGGTGGTCGCCCATCGCCTTCTGCATCTCCCGGCGGGAGACGAAGGCCTGCACCGCCCCGGAGAGCGTGAAGCCCAGCACGAGCGCCCACAGCGTCCCCCAGAACATGAAGAATCCCTCCAGCACGCTCCGCCAGGCCGTGTCCAAGAACGCCATCAGCGCTGCTCCCTTTCTCCGCTGCGAGCAAGGAGGGCACGGCGCAGCTCGCGGAGCGCAAAGCCCCACCGCTGCAGGGGTCCGCTGCCGCAGCCCGGGATCTCTCTGTCCTGCTGTCCGATGCTGCAGGTCTTGCCCGTGCGCATTTCGCCTCCCTCCGTCCGGGACGTTTCCCCGGACCCCAGTACGTTAGGACCTGGCCCTCGGGGCCAAGTCAAGTCCCGGTCAGCCTGCAGCGAGCTCCGTGGCGAGGTGGGTCAGCGAGGCCACGGTGAGCTCGGGGCGGGCGAGGTAGGAAGGGTAGGCGCCCCCGATGCGGTTGACCCAGGCGGTGCGCAGGCCCGCCCGTGCGGCTCCGTGGATGTCCCAGGGGTGCACCGCGACCAGGAGCATGTCCTCCTCCCGGGTCCCGCACCGCTGGGCGGCGTACCGGTAGGAGGAGGGGTGGGGCTTCCACGCGGGGGCGTCCTCGACGGAGAGCAGCGCCTCGAACTCGTCCCGGATCCCGGCGGCGTCGAAGAGCTTCTGGGCGACCTGGGCGGATCCGTTGGTCAGGGTCACGAGCCGGTTCCCGGCCGCCCGCAGCGCGCGGATCCCGTCGGTGACGTCCGGGTGCAGGGGAAGCTCCGCCACCGAGGTGGCCAGTCGCCGGGCGGTGCCCTCCGGGTCGGGCACCCCTGACGAATCCAGTAGGCCGGTGAGGACCTCGGCCCCGATCTCGCCGAAGGGGGCCGCGTCTCCGGCAGCGGCCAGGGCGAACCCGTCCCTGAGCAGGGTCGCGAACCAGAGCCTGGCCAGATCGGCCGGGGCTCCGGCCTCGGCGAACCGGCCCCCCCCATCGGGGACATGTCGGAGAGGGTCTCGTTGACGTCGAAGACGATCACTTCGGGTGCTCGTGCCATGGCTGTTCCTCCTCGTGGTGGGGCCGGGTCTGCCGTTCAGGCCGTGAGGGGCTCGGCGGCTGGGACGTCGAGCTCGGTGTGGGCGTAGTGGTTGAAGTAGTTCGTGAACAGGTTGACTGCGATGTGGGCGAAGGCCTCGGCCAGCTCGGTGTCCGTCCACCCGGCATCCAGCGCCGCCTGCCATACCGGCTCGGGGACGTTGCCGGTATCCGCGGCGGCGGCGCGGGCGACCTCGGTCAGGGCCGCGAGCCGGGCATCGAAGCCGACCTCCCCGGCGCGCAGGGCCAGGATCTGCTCGTCGGCGAGCCCGGCCTTGCGTGCCGAGAGCGTGTGAGCGGCCTGGCAGTAGTCGCAGCCGTTCTGGTTGCCCACGGCCAGGGCGATCGCCTCGCGGGTTCGGGCGTCGAACGTGCCGTGCTCCGCGATGGCCTTCTGCATGCCCTGGTAGGCGCCGATCACCACGGGGGAGTGGGCCATCTCGGCGTGGATGTTCATGAGCCGGCCCATCCTCCTCTCGAGGCGCTCGGCGTGCTCGCGGGAAGCGTCGGGGACAGTGTCGAGTGTGTGGGCGGGGATGCGGGGCATGGTGAGGCTCCTTCTTCTCGTTCTTCGTCGGCGGCGCCAGGGTCGGTTCCGGTCTGCGCGCCGCACGGTCTCTGTCTTGTCGATGCCCTTCGGGCGGTCTTCCAACGCTACGGGCCGGTGGGGCCGCGTTCTGTGTGCCTGCGCACAGAACATCCAAGGGGCCGGTACCCGGCCCCGCTGCGGCTCACACGGCGCAGCAGGAGAGGCGGGAGACGTCGGCCGTGTAGGACTGGGCGGCGATCTTCAGCCCCTCGGCCATCGTCAGGTAGGGCGCCCACCGGGAGGCGAGCTCGTGGACCGTGGTGCCCGAGGCGATCAGATGCACACCGGCCGCGGCAAGCTCGCCGGCGTCCTGGGCGACGGCGGTGATGCCCAGGATCCTCCCGGTGCCCTCCTCGGCCACGATCTTGATGAACCCCCGGGTGTCCCGGTTCACGAGCGCCCTGGGCACGAACTCCAGGGGCAGCACCCGGCACTCGCAAGCGTGGCCCGCGCCGTTGGCCTGCCGGTCGGTCAGCCCGACCGCTCCCACGGCGGGGCTCGTGAACGCCACCCGCGGCAGCTGCGAATAGTCGACCTCCAGACCGGCCGCGGCGAAGGCGTTCTCCACGGCCAGGGCGCCGTGGGCGGCGGCGACGTTGACGAACTCGCGGTGCCCGGTGACGTCCCCGGCACCCCAGACCCGGGGGTTCGTGGTCCGCAGGCCGGGGTCGACCAGGACCTCGCCCCGGTCGCCGGTGGCGACGCCGATCCCGGGAAGGCCCAGTCCTTCGGTGACGGGGCGGCGTCCGGTCGCCATCAGCACCCGCTGTGCCCGGAAGTCCTGGGCTGCGCCGCCGGCGACGGCGGCCGTGACGACCGCCTCCCCGGTGTCCGGTTCGGTTCGGACCGCGGTGGGGACGGCGCGCCGGGCCACCGTGATGCCCTCCTCATGGAAGACGGAGGCCAGCGCCATGGAGACCTCGGGCTCCTCGCCGGAGAGCAGGCGGGAGCGGGCCAGCACGGTGACCCTGGAGCCGAGCCGGGCGAACAGCTGGGCCTGCTCGACCGCGACGTACCCGCCGCCGACGATCAGGAGTGACTCGGGCACCTCCTCCAGCTCCATCGCGGTCTGCGAGGTCAGGTACCCGGCCTCGGCGAGCCCGGGCAGCTCTGGCACCCACGGGGCGGATCCGGTGGCGACCAGGTAGTGCCGCCCGCGCAGTCGCACCGCCTCCCGGTCCCCGTCGGCCACGTCAAGGACCGGATCGTCCGCGACGCCGGAGAAAACAGCCCGGCCGCGGTGGATGTCCCAGCCGTAGTCATCGGCCAGGTCCAGGTACTTCTGCTGCCGCATCCACCCCACCAGGGCGTCCTTGCCCGCCACCAGAGCCGGCATGTCCAGGCCGACCGGGGCTGGTGCCAGGCCCGGGAATCTGCCGGCGTCGGCGGCCGCGTGGCGGGCCTGTGCGGCTGCCAGGAGGGCCTTGGACGGGACGCACCCGGTATTCACGCAGGTGCCGCCCACAGTGGCACTCTCGGCCATCGCCACCCGCAACCCCATGGTCGTGGCCCGGATCGCAGCGGCGAACCCGGCGCTTCCCGACCCGACGACAACAAGGTCGTACTCCTCGGCAATCGGCACGTTCGTCTCCTCCCCTTCGCTATGCTGCCTTCGTCCACGACTCTCCGCCTTCCAGCCGCTGGAAGGTCAAGGCGGGCATACCCGGGCGGCCCAGACGGTTGGAACTTCCAGAACGGCCGACAGGGAAGGAACCACGATGCGCATCTCAGAGGCAGCGGCCGCCGCGGGCACCACCGACAAGACCCTCCGGTTCTACGAGGACATCGGACTCCTGCCCGGCATCGGAAGGACGCCAGCGGGCTACCGCGACTATCCCGAGAGCGCCGTGCGGCGGGCAGCCTTCATCCGGCGGTCCCGCGCCGCAGGCCTCAGCCTCGAGCAGGCCGGTGCGCTGCTGGCCGTGCACGACGCCGGGGCCAGGCCATGCGCCCATGTCCGCGACCGGCTCGCCGAACAGCTCGATGCCATCGATGCCCGCATCGCCGAGCTCCAGGACCTCCGCAGCACCCTCGCCGAACAGTTCGAGGCATCCGCGTCCGGGGCGCAAGGCTGCGACTCCGGGGAGATCTGCAGCTACCTCTGACCTGCCCGCAGGTTCCCGGCGCCTCCACCTTCACGGTCCCACGGGCCCTCGATGATGCGGCAGAAGACCGCCTCCTGCCCCGACTGGAGCGACGCCTGGGCGGTGTCGCGGGCTGCCAGCAGCGACTCGCGCAGCGCCCCGAGCTCGGCCAGGGTGCGCTCGATCTGGGCCAGATGAGCATCCAGGAGCCCGATCACCAGCCCGCACGGCTGGGCGCCCCCGCGCTGGAGGTCCAGGACCTCGGCGATCTCCGACAGGCTCAGCCCCAGCGACTTCGCCCGGCGGATGAACTGCAGAACTGCCACATCCTCGTCCGTGAACAGCCTGTAGCCCCCCGAGGTACGCGCCGGCTCAAGGAGCAGCCCCCTCGCCTCATACACCCGGATCGCCTTCCGGCTCACCCCGGCCCTCCGCGCCGCCTCCCCGACCGTATAGCCAGCGACCTCCTCGACCAGCATGCGCACCTCCCAGAACTCCCTCTCCGACTTCCAGTGTCAACCCTGCCCCAAGGGCAGCCTCAAGACTTGGGGGCCAATGGCCAGGACCCCTTGACCCGGACCCAAGGGCAGGGGCCAGTCTGGAAGGGCATCAAGAACAAGCGACGACGAGAGGATCGGCCATGGCATTCCACGCGGGAGACATCTACCGCTGCCCCGACCCCGAGTGCGGCTGCGAGCTGACCGTCACCAAGGGAGCAGCCCCGGGAAAGGGAGGCGACCGCAGCCCCACCTGCTGCTGCGGAATGACCATGCAGAAGGTCGAAGCCGAAACGGCTGCAGCGGGCTGAAAGACTGCCGCCGCTCCTCGCTCAGCCCCGGCAGCCCGCACCCTATCGTCTTGCTTCGAAGTAGAAAGACCCTCGGCCCAACCTTTTGACGCCCTGCTCCATCCGGGCCTGAGCCGGTCGGGCGTGAGTGCAAACTGGCCCACGAGGCCCAACTCGCATGGTGCGTTGACGGTCTCCAGAGTCTGCGTAGCGATCAAGCCGGCACTTTGGCTGTAGCGTTGGCTCCTCCCGCCCGGCTATCGTTTCAGCGAGCCGAGCGAGGGGGCGATCATGGGCGAAGACGGCAAGGCCGGCACCCGGCATTTCATCGAGGACGCTTGGAACAACGGCCGATTCGATCAGGCGCGGGAGCATCTCGCCCCTGAGTTCGTGAACCATACGCCGTTCGGCGAGGAGAACCGGGACGAGTTCCTCGCCCGCATCGCATCATTCCGTGAGGCGTTCGCGGATTTCACCATGGTCGTCGACCAGATGCTCGCCGACGGCGATTTCGTCACGACGCAGTGGACCGCGACCGGTGTGCACCGAGGCGCGTTCCGCGGGATCGCCCCCACCGGCCGCCGAGTCAGCTTTGGTGGGATCGCCATCGACAAGGTGGTCGACGGCCACCGAGTGGAGGGCTGGGCGCTGATCGACATGTTCGGACTACTGCAGCAGTTGGGCGCCAGCATGAAGATTCCCGACCCGAACGGCTGACCCGGACCCTGTCGCTACCGCCGGAGGGTCGAACTCTAGGCGGCCACGTATGGACAGAATGGGTGCTTCCTCTGATCATGCCGACATGAACAGTGACGTACCGGGCTTTCAGGGCGAATTGCTAAGGCCCGGGGATGAAGGGTATTCGGCATCCCGGCGGATCTGGAACGGGGCCATCGATCGGCGCCCGGCCCTGATCGCGCGCTGCCTCGACGAGGAGGACGCGTCCGCCACGCTGAAATACGCGCTGAGCCGGAAGCTGCCGCTCTCCGTGCGCGGAGGCGGCCACAACGTCTCCGGTTCGGCGCTGGCCGAGGGCGGGGTCGTCATCGACTTCTCGGCCCTCAGGGGCGTGGTCGTCGACCCGGACAGCACGAGCGCCCGGGTGCAGCCCGGCGCCCTGTGGGGCGACGTCGACGCCGCGACCCAGAAGCACGGTCTGGCCATGCCGGCCGGGATCGTCACCCATACCGGGGTGGCCGGGCTGACCCTGGGCGGCGGCTTCGGCTGGCTGAGCCGACGGTGGGGGCTGACCTCGGACAACCTGCTCTCCGTCGCGATGCTCCTGGCCGACGGCAGCCGAGTCCACGCATCCGAGGACGAGAACCCCGATCTCTTCTGGGCCGTCCAAGGGGGCGGCGGCAACTTCGGTATCGCGACCGAATTCCGCTTCCAGGCCCACCGCCTCGGCACCCACGTCCTGGCAGGCCCCATCCTGTTCCGCGCCGAGCAGGCGCCGGAGGTCCTCGCCTTCTACCGCGAATTCATCGCCGAAGCCCCGGACGAGCTCTCCGTCTACCTGAACCTCCGCACGGCTCCGCCGTTCGACTGGGTCCCGGAACACCTGCGAGGCACCGACATACTGCTGGTGATCCCCTTCTTCGTCGGCGACCCCCGGGAGGGCGAGGAGCTGCTGCGGCCGCTGCGCGCCTTCGGCCCGCCCGCCGCCGACCTCGTCCGCTACAAACCGTACGTCGAGCACCAGGCCATGTTCGACGCCGGGGTCCCCCATCACTGGGGCTACTACTGGAAATCGCACTACCTGCCCCCGCTCACCGACGCCGCAATCGAGGTCCTGCTCGAGCATTCGTGGGCCAAGAGCTCCCCGGCCTCCTACACGCTGCTGTTCCACATGGGCGGCGCCATCGCCTCACGCTCCCAGGACAGCTCCGCGGCCAGCGGGCGCGACGCGGCGCACGCGATGAACATCAACGCCGCCTGGCCCGCCGGAGGCCCGACCCACCCCGATATCGCCTGGTGCAGGGACTACTTCGCCGCGATGGAGCCCCATGCCACCGGCGGGGTCTACGTGAACTTCCTCCACAACGACGAGGGCGAAGCCCGGATCCGCGCAGCCTACGGCAGCCGCTACGACCGCCTCACCCAAATCAAAGCCAAATACGACCCCCACAACGTCTTCCAATCGAACCAGAACATCAAACCCTCACCAGCCGAGCAGACATGACCCCGCCCTTGCTCCGTCCGCGCGGCGCTCGTGAGGAATTGGGCAGTATGGCTCTTTCGGAATTCAGCCCTGGATCCGCGATTGGACGCATCGTCACCGCGCAGGATCGGGCCATCAGGACGGCGAGTGCTGAGAGCACGGCTGCGCCGGGTCCGCCGCCGCTGGCGGCTATGGTGCGCGCGTGGAAATCCAGCACATGCCCGAAGCGCGCGACCCCTCCCTGCCCAGGGGCGCGGGAGAGGATTCTCACGGTCGCCTAGGAGCTGTTCGCCCGGCGAGGGATCCGCGACGTGGGCGTGGACGAGCTGATCGAGAAGTCTGCGGTGGCCGCGGTGGATACGCGGAAAGAACTCGCGCCCGATGTCGTTCGGCTGGTATGGGCCGACCCCGGGTCTGCAACATCGAGCACCAATTGCTGAACGGCCTCCTGCAAGGTTAGGGATGAGGGCACGCGATCCTGGCAGCACGCTCGGATGACGTCGCGCCACCTCAACTTCCGGCTACTTAGCGTGACCCCGTCCGAGAACGCGACTTCGTCTCGGAGTCCTTTCTAGGCATGTGGGGCAAGGGCTGTGAAGACGGAGGATAGCTGGGACGGTACAAGGAGGATCCACCTTCGCAGCTCGCCGTACCCATTCACGATTGAATGGACGTATGCTACCATGGTAGATACACCATACTCGCTATAAGAAACATGGTGATGTGATGCATGGCGGCGTGATCCTGTTCCGCGGAAACGGAGCTGACGCGCGCCGGTATGTGGAGGCGGATCGTTCCCGCGCTGATGACTACTACCTCGGGGCGGACTCGGCCGTGGCTCAGTTCGTCCAGCTCGACGGCAGCGGTGCTGTGGCTGGCGAGGCGAGCCTGGCACCGGAGGTGTACGCGGAGTGGGTGGACTGGACGCATCCACTCACCGGGGAGTCCATGGGCACCCCGCGGCTGCCGGGCGAGGCGCGTCGCGGTTCGCCCCGGTTCGCGGAGATGGTCGTGAACGCGCCGAAGAGTCTGTCGATCGCTGCCGCACTCCACCCGGAGGTGTCGGCCGCGCTCGATGCGGCGCAGCATGACGCCGCGGCCGAGATCCAACGTTGGCTCGCCACCCATTCGGTGACCAGGGCGGGCCCCCGCGGCCTTCAGGAGGTGGTTCCGGTCGAGTCGTTGCAGACGGTCGCCGTCACGCATCGGACCTCGCGGGCGGGTGACCCGCACCGACATATCCATTTCCAGATCGGCACCCGCGTGTGGGCGGCCGGGAAGTGGCGCGCCTTGGACACTGGAGCGCTGTTCAGGCAGCAGGGAGCGATCCGCGCCCTCGGCACGGCCGTCATCGCGGCACACCCACAGCTGGCCGAGGCGCTGGACCGTCACCGGCTGACGCTCGACCCACGGACGGGGGAGGTGGTCGAGCTGGAGCCGTTCAATTCGGTGATGAGCAAGCGCGGGGAGCAGGTCGCCCGCAACCTCGCCCGTCTCGAATCGAAGTGGGAGGCCGTGCATCCGGGCGAAACGGCGGGGCCGGTGGTGTCAGCTCGACTGGTGGCGCAGGCGTGGGCGCTGGGACGTCCGGCGAAGAAGCCGACAACGCTCCGCGAAGAACACGCCTGGCAAGCCGAACTCCGCGACGCCGGCCACGCCCCCGATACTCTGCGCCGGCCGGCGCCCCGGGAGCCGGTGTCGGTGGATGATCTGCGGGCGCAGGTGGTCGCCTCGCGTGCCCTGGACAGGTGCGCTGCTGGAGCGTCGGCATGGCCCCGACACACGGTGCAGGAGCACGTCACCCGGATCGTGACCGAGTACGGGGTCCGTGCAACCCCCGACAGGTTGCGGGACTTCATCACGGTTGCGACCGCCCTGGCGATGGAGGACTGCTTCTCGATCCTCCCGCCCGGCAGCCCCACACCGGAGCATGTCGCGCACCTCACCTCGGTAGGCGTTCTCCGGGCAGAGACAAACCTCCGCGACCTCCTCACCGCCCGCGTGCCCGATGACGAGGCGGAGCATCCGGACGTGGCCGCGCACGCCGCCGCGCTCGAGCTGCAGCTCGATAGCGGACAACTCGTCGCTGCCGCCGCGGTCGCCTCCGCCGACCCCCTCGTTGTCGTGGAGGGGGCCGCGGGCGCCGGGAAGACAACGATGCTCTCCACCGCGATCCGAGCAAGCCAGGCAGCAGGGCGCGGCGTGCTGGTGGTGGCTCCGACGAGGAAGGCCGCCGACGTCGCCCACCAAGAACTCGGGGTGCCTGCCGAGTCCGTTGCGGCGCTCGTGCATGCCCATGGATGGCGGTGGAACCGAGACGGCGTCTGGACCCGCCTCGGCCTGGGCGACCTCGACCCGGACACCGGACACGCCTACGCCGGCCCGCCCCAATGGGCGCGACTCGCGGCCAGTGAACGCGTGGTGGTGGATGAGGCGGGGATGCTCGACCAGGACACCGCCGTCGCGCTGCTCACAGTCTGTGCCGAGAGCGGGGCGACGGTCGCGCTCGTGGGAGACCGGGCGCAGCTGGCCGCGGTCGGGCGCGGCGGCGTGCTCGATATCGCCGCACAACTCCGGGGCCAGGTCTTCGACATGGCCGAGGTGCACCGCTTCACTGCCCCCGACTACGCGGACCTGACTCTCGACATGCGCGCCGGGGCGGACCCCGGGCGGGTGTTCGACCAGTTGCAGGCCCTCGGTTTGGTACGCCTCCACGCCGGCGACGGCATGCGCGTGCATGTCGCCGACGCCTTCCGCGACGATGAAGCGATCACGGTCAGCTCGAACGACGATGCCCGCGCGCTGAACGCCCGCATCCGGGAGGAACGAGTGAACCGTGGCCTGATCGACGACGTCGTGACCGTCATTGGCAGCGATGGCCTGCCGATCGGGCGTGGCGACAGGGTGCAGACGCGGCGCAACGACGCAAGCCTTGGGGTTGCGAACCGTCAGACCTGGATCGTCCAGCGCACCGAGGCAGATGGGGCGCTGTGGGTGCATGAGGCGAGTCATGAACACAGAGCCGAGCAGTCGGTGCGGCTTCCCGCCGAATACGTGAGCGAGCACGTGCACCTGTGTTACGCCACAACCGCCTATGGTGTCCAAGGTTCAACCGTCGCGAGGTCACACACTGTCCTCACCGACATGACCAGCGCCGCAGCGGTGTACGTCGGCATGACCAGGGGCCGCAAAGAGAACCTGCTGCATGTCGTCGCCGAGAGCGTGGCCGATGCGCGTGAGCAGTTCACTCAAGCGATGAAGCGTGACCGCGCCGACCGCGGCCTCACCGACGCCACCACACGTGCCGCCGAGGAGATCACCGGTCTGGTCGATGACGGGCCTGTGAAGCTCGTGAACGCGGAGATCGCTGCGCTCGCGAAGCAAGCCCAGGACGCCGAACGGCGCGCGGCACGGTGGCTGATGATCGCAGAGCACCTCGGTGCACAGGCTGAAGTGCACCGGGCCGAGACGGATGAGGCAGCGTCAGAAGTCGAGGCGTTGCGTGAGCACGTCGAGCAGGTGCGATTCGAGGTCCAGGCTCCGATCCTTGCCGCCGCGGAAGCTGACAGGCACGATCATGACGACGCAGTGAGCAGTGTCGCCGAGACGAGCGCGCAGCTCCGTGCCGCTTCCCGGCTAAGGAAGCCGAAGGCCCGCCGCGCACACCGCACGGCAACTGACCGAGCAGAGCGGGCACAGGCACGGCTACGCGAACGCTGGGGCAAAACACCGAACATCGGGCAGGCCACCGAAGCATGGACGGCGCAGGTGGCGGATCGAGCAACCGCAAGCGACCCGCGAGTCGTCCAGTCCGAGCAGGCACTTGCCGTCGCGACGCGGAAGCAGCAGGAGATGATCAGACGGCACCGGGACGAGCGGCGGACCCTCCTCGCCAAGCTCTACGGACCCGAGCAAGTCCGTCGCGACCCGGTCCGGTACGAACTCACCAATGCCCGCAGCAAAGCCGCAAAGTGGACGACTACCGCAGAGCAGGCTCGCGACCAGATCGCCGCCCTCCGGGCCTTGCCGCCCGATCAGGCTGCCGCCCGGGTTCAAGCGCAACACGACGCAGCAGCGGTGCGGGAGGCGCAGCGTCGAGAGGCCACCGAGCAGGTGCGCGAAGACTTCCAGCACCGGGAAGCTGAACGGATGCGAAAGGGAGGCACCTCAAAGCGGCAAGGCCCTCTGAGCAGCCTCTGATCCCACCGGTGCCGTCCCAATGGCTGTGCGCGCAAGTCAGAGGCTTCGTGCGGCCCGCGACCACTGCAACGCGGTGGGCCGGCAATGCCGGTAGCGCCGAGGTCGGGGGAGCCGGGGAGCGGCGTTCGGGCAGCGGCGTCGAGTTCTCACTCCAGGGCTAACGGTCGCGGGTGACACCTCGAGTTTGCCAGCCGGACGCAGGCTCGCCGGTGGGCCTGTGCAGATCGGCGTTGCCCCAGAATCCTGCGGGTGGTTGAGCTATTCGTGATCGCGCGGGGCACCGTCGGCCGATTCGAAGAGGCTGAGGAACTTCTCGCGCGGAATCACGATTCTGCGGCCGAGCTTGACCGAGGGAATCGTGCCGTCCTGGATTCCGACCGTGATAGTACGGGGATCCACTCCGAGCGCTTCTGCGGCTTCCTTGCGGCTGATGACGAGGCTCCGGCGTGCACGGAGGTCGTCGATGCCGAGTGTGCCCTGTCTCATCACTCCACCTTCGCCTTCGTCTGCCGCTGAGCCCCCGAGGAGCGGTGTTCTCAACACGGTAAGCTTCGCCGCTTGTGTTGTCAATTATCGCGTTGTATGTTCTCAATATGGAGAACGAGAGGGTGCGGGGCAATCCCGCGGGGATCACGAACATGCACGTCGCGACCAATATTCGCGCAGCGCGGCAGAGCATCGGCATGGACTTGCGCACCATGTCCGTGAAGCTCACTGAGGTGGGCCGGAAGATCTCGCCCTCGGGCATCAGCAAGATCGAAAACGGCGACCGTCGCGTGGATGTGGACGACCTCACCGCGATCGCCTACCTGCTCCGCACCACCCCGGCGGCACTCCTCACCCCGCCAAGCGATGGCGTCGAGGTGACGGGGGTCTCCTCAAGGTTCCTTCCTGAGGAGATCCAGGCCTGGGTCGCCGGCCGGGTGAAGCTCACGCCCGACGACCTGCTGCGGTACTGGAAGGAAGAGCGCTTCAACGCCTCCTCATACGTCAAGCGATTCGAAGACGCACTGGCCCAGTACGACCAGGGCCAGCTCGGACTCACGCCGCGCGAGGTCTACGAGGAACGCCTGGCGACACAACGGGCCCGACTGGAACTCGCAACCGGCAGGCTGGTGCAACTCGACCCGCTGGCGATCCCCAACCTCGATTGACCCGCCCACAAACGCCGAAGCACAACGACGAAAGGGAGGAGCCAGGCCATGACATCACGGCGACGAGAACCGCCGGATGATCCGGGCGGAAATGAGGCCAGGAGGCAGCGGCGCTCCCGCTCCCGACGGCCGGGCTCAATCCAGGAGTACCAGACGGCACAGGGCAAGCGGTGGCGGTTCCAGATCTACGTCTTGAAAGATCCTGAGTACCCCGAGCAGGGGATGCGCCGCCTCACCCGCTCCGGATTTAAGGACACCGCCGAAGCGAATGACGCCTTGCAAGACGCGCTCAAGCAGCGTGCGCAGAACGAGAAGTTCTCTGGCAAGGTTCCCGCCCTCGGTGTGTACGCGGAAGAGTGGGCCGAAGGGCTCAAGCTCGCGGACTCCACCGTCAAGGGCTACAAGAAGATCATACGCAACCACATCAAACCGCAGCTCGGCACGATTCGGCTCGACAAGCTCACCGCGACACGGATCGCCCGCCACTACCGCGACCTGGAGAAGCACGGCCGCGCCGACAAGCTCGGCAAGGGCCAGCCGCTCTCAGCCAACAGCGTCCACAAGATCCACGTGGTGCTCGGCGCGATCCTCGACGCCGCGATCGAGGATGGGCATCTGACCGTCAACCCGACGAAGAAGCGCCGCACTGTCAAAGCGCCCACGTCGAGCGAGGTACGGGCGCAGAAACCCGAGATCGTCACCTGGACCGGCGAACAGCTTCACACCTTCCTCACCTGGAACCGTGACGAACTGAATGACGAGCTGTTCCCACTGTGGCGGCTGATCGCCTACACCGGCATGAGACGCAGCGAAGCCCTCGCTCCGATGGAACGACATCAACACGAAGACCATGCGGATCAGCATCCGACGTGCCGTCAATACCGAGGACTGGGCCGAGACGAAGACGACCAAGACCGGCAATGCCCGCGTCATCGACATCGATGCCGAAACGCTCAAGGTGCTCGCCGCGCACAAGGTCGCTCGCGCTGAACTCGCCTTCGAACTGGCGAAAGCCGACGCCTACGTTTTCGGAGACGACGACGGCAAATTGCGGTCGCCGGACGCGATGACCAGCCGCTGGGCGCGCCGTCTCGACTGGGCCACGGCGAAGTACGACACGCTCACCCGCGTCACGATCAAGGGGCTCCGTCATACCCACGCGACCCTGCTGCTCGAACTCGGCGAGCATCCCAAAGTGGTTCAGGAACGCCTCGGGCACTCGACCATCACGACCACGATGAACATCTACAGCCACGTCACTCCGACCATGCAGAAGGCCGCGGCAGACCGTTTCGCCCAGTACCTCGACAGGGCTTAGCACTTTTTCTAGCACTTCACGCGGAAACGGCCCCCAACCTAAGGACGTAATCCCAGGTCAGGAGCCATTTCCCCTTCGTGCGCGGAGGGGGACTTGAACCCCCACGCCCTAATCGGGCACTAGCACCTCAAGCTAGCGCGTCTGCCATTCCGCCACCCGCGCAGGTGGGCTCCGGAAGCGTTCGCATGGCGCGTTTTCCTCCCGGGCAGCGAATAAAACTCTACACGATCCGGGCCTCATGAAGAAATCAGCGCGCGGGCCGTCCGGGCGCCGAGCCGGAGACTAGGCTGGGCCTCACTGACCGTCGCAGCCGAGGAGCGTCCATGACCGATCGCCCAACCGAAAGCCCGCTTCGCGCCGAGGACGAGGTGGTCCAGATCTGCCAGGACCTCATCCGGTTCGACACGAGCAACTTCGGTGACGGGTCGGGTCCGGGCGAGCGCGCGGCGGCGGAATACACGGCAGGACTCCTCGAGGAGGTTGGCCTGTCTGCGGAGATTTTCGAATCGGCGCCTGGGCGGGCGTCCGTCGTCGCCCGCGTTGAGGGAACCGATCCCGCGGCGAGCGCCCTCGTCATCCATGGCCACCTCGATGTCGTCCCGGCCCAGAAGAACGACTGGAGCGTCGACCCGTTCGCCGCCGAGCTCAAGGACGGTCTCATCTGGGGGCGCGGTGCCGTCGATATGAAGGACATGGACGCCATGGTCCTCTCGGTGGTTCGCGAGCTGCAGCGGAGCGGCACGCGGCCCAAGCGCGATCTCGTCATCGCCATGTTCGCGGACGAGGAGGCGGGCGGCGCGTACGGCGCGCGCTGGGCGGTCGATCATCGCCCCGAGCTGTTCGACGGCGCGAAGGAGGCCATCAGCGAGGTCGGCGGCTTCTCGGCGGAGATCGGCGGTCGCCGCACCTACATGCTTCAGACCGCGGAGAAGGGGCTCTCGTGGCTCAAGCTCACCGCGTCGGGGCGTGCCGGTCACGGCTCCCAGACCAACTTGGACAACGCCGTGACGCGCTTGGCCCGGGCCGTGAGCCGCATCGGCGAGCACGAGTGGCCGATCGAGCTCACCGACACGACAAAGAGATTCCTCGACGGCGTCACCGAGCTCACCGGTGTGGAGTTCGACCGCGACAACCCGGAGATCCTGCTCAAGGAGCTCGGAACGTTCGCGCGCTTCGTCGGGGCGACGCTCCAGAACACGTCCAACCCGACAATCCTTCGGGCCGGCTACAAGGAGAACGTCATCCCGGGCAGCGCCGAGGCGCGGATCGACGTCCGGACGCTCCCCGGCCAGGACGAGCTCGTGCTCAAGAAGATCAAGGAACTCGCGGGGGAGGGCGTCGACTTCGCGTACGTGCATCATGATGTCGCGCTCGAGACGCCGTTCGAGGGCGCCCTCGTCGAGTCCATGGTCGGCGCGCTGCAGGCCGAGGATCCGGGAGCGCACGTACTGCCGTACACGCTGTCCGGTGGGACGGACAACAAGTCGCTCAGCCGGCTCGGCATCACCGGGTACGGTTTCGCGCCCCTGCGCCTGCCCGCCGAGCTCGACTTCGCGGGCATGTTCCACGGGGTCGACGAGCGCGTCCCCGCCGATTCACTCCAGTTCGGCGCGCGCGTGCTGCGCCGGCTGCTCACGACGTACTGACCCCGCAACGGCCGGCCCTGGGGCCCACGCCGGCAAGGGCCCCCGCCTGAGCCTGCGAAGGTTGGGAGCCGGCGGGGAGGACCCGCAATGAGAGGAGGGGCCGTGAGCCTCGACCCGACGAGCGTGCTGCCCGACGAGCTGATCGAGCGCATTCGCTCCCGCGCGCCTGGCTACGACGAGCGCAACGAGTTCTTCCGTGAGGACTTCGACGAGCTCGTCGAGGCCGGCTATCTCAAGGCGTTCGTCTCGAAGGGCGCGGGTGGGCTGGGAGCCAGCCTGGCCGACGTCGTCCGTCTCCAGCGCCGACTCGCGGCCGCCGCCCCTGCCACGGCGCTCGGCGTCAACATGCATCTCGTGTGGACGGGCGTCGCGCGGGTGTTCGAGGCGCGCGGCGACGCAAGCCTCGACTTCGTCCTCGAGGAGGCAGGGGCGGGCGAGGTCTTCTCGTTCGGGATCTCCGAGGCCGGGAACGATTCGGTCCTGTTCGACTCGGTGACCGTCGCGGAGCCTCAGCCGGAGGGCGGGGTCCGCTTCACCGGCACCAAAGTGTTCACGAGCCTCGCGCCAGTGTGGACGCGCATGGGCACGTTCGGGAAGGACGCGACGGGTCCGGAGCCGCGGCTCGTCTACGGCTTCATCCGCCGCGGCGAGCCGGGCTGGCGCCACCTCGACGACTGGGACACGCTCGGGATGCGCGCGAGCCAATCCTGCACGACCATCCTCGACGGCGCCTACGCGCCGGAGAGTCGGATCGTTCGGCGGCTTCCGGTGGGCCCGAATCCGGACCTGCTCGTCTTCGGCATCTTCGCGGTCTTCGAGACGCTGCTCGCGGCGGTCTACACGGGAGTCGCGGAGCGCGCGCTCGCCCTCGGCGTCGACGCGGCGCACCGGCGGAAGTCGCTGAAGAATGGCGGCCGGCCCTACGCACAGGACCCAGACATCCGTTGGCAGCTTGCGGAGGCGGCGATGGCGCTCGACGGCGTCCTCCCTCACCTCGAACGGGTCGCGGACGATGTCGACGGCCTCGTGGACCGCGGCCCAGCGTGGTTCCCGGCGCTCAGCGGGCTCAAGCACCGGGCGACCGAGACCGCGCGCGCGGTCGTGGACGTCGCGATGCGAGTAGGTGGAGGAGGGGGGTACTTCCGCTCGAACGAGCTCCAGCGGCTCTACCGCGACGTCCTCGCCGGGCTGTACCACCCGTCTGATCCGGAGTCCGCCCACGCGACCGTCGCGAACGCACTCCTCGGGCCGATCGAGGAACCGGCAACCGGGGCCGTGGACGGCTAGGCCGTCCGTTCGACCGCGATGACCCTGCGGCGGAGCCAATACCGGCGGCCGCCGCCCATGTAGAGGCGGCTCCTCTCGAGCTCCCACTTGCCATACTCCGAGTGCTCCCGCACACGCTGGCGGGCCTCCGCGATCGACTCCCCGGGCTTCACCGACAGGACGAGGTATTCGTACTTCCCGTTGGCGGCGCCGTTGCCCGGGCCGAGGATCCGTTCCTTCATGGCCCTCGCTTCCTCATGAGTGTGCTGATGCGCCGTTCGGCGATCTAGGCAGTCCCTTCGAATCAGATTACCGTGGGCCCATGAGCATCGACCCTCGCGTGGCACTCGGTTCGCTGACAGCGGCGCTTGAGGAGCACCTCGTGGCCGCAGCGTCCAGACGCGGCGACGATGATCCCTCCGTCGAGGCTGCTTATTTCGCGGTCGCGGACGCGTTCGAGGCGTACTCCGACGCGCTGTACGACGCCTACGGCGAGGATCTGCCGATCGATCTCCTGGAGGACGGCGACGAGCAAGAGAGCTAGCGGCGGATCGCTCCCCGCCGGTTTCAGGCCGTCCCGCGCCGAGCACTAGGCTTGTGGCGTGAAGACTTGGCGTCAGGCTCCTATTCCGTCCCTTCCCGGCAACAGCGGCCAGATCCGGCTGTGGGATTCGGCGCGGAACGACATGGCTGAGCTGCCTGTCGCGCCCGAACAGTCCTTCTATGTCTGCGGGATCACGCCCTACGATGCGACGCACCTCGGCCACGCGGCGACCTATGTCGCGTTCGATCTGCTCAACCGGGTCTGGCGGGACGCGGGGAGTACGGTCACCTACGTCCAGAACACGACCGACGTGGACGATCCCCTGCTCGAGCGCGCCGACGCGACGGGCGTCGACTGGCGCACGCTCGCGAAGCAGCAGATCGAGCTGTTCCAGACGGACATGGAGGCGCTCAACGTCCTCGCCCCGGACCACTACGTCGGCGCCGTCGAGTCCATCCCGTGGATCGTGCCGGAGGTCGAGCGGCTCCTCGACGAGGGGATTGCCTACCAGCTCGCGGGCGCCGAGGGCGAGCCCGACGGCGATGTCTACTACGACGTGACGGAGGCCACGCGCCGCGCCGACTCACCGGATGCGTGGCGGCTCGGGACGGTGTCCCACTTGACGGTGGCGGAGATGATCGAGGTATTCGGTGAGCGCGGGGGCGATCCCGAGCGGCCTGGCAAGCACAGCCCTCTCGACCCGATCCTGTGGCGTGAGGCGCGGCTGGGCGAGCCGCACTGGGACGGCGGCAGCCTGGGCCGCGGTCGTCCCGGATGGCACATCGAGTGCACCGTTATCGCGCAGCGCTTCCTGCCCGCGCCGTTCACCGTCCAGGGCGGCGGCTCGGACCTCGCCTTCCCACACCACGAGATGGGCGCCGGCCACGCCTGGTCCCTGCACCACGTCCCGCTCGCGCAGCACTTCGCCCACACCGGCATGGTCGCGCTCGACGGTCAGAAGATGAGCAAGTCCCTCGGGAACCTCGTCCTCGTCTCGAAGCTGCGGGCCGCGGGGGAGGATCCACAGGCCATCCGCCTCGCGATCCTCGCGAACCACTACCGCTCCGATTGGGAGTGGACCGCTGAGCTCTTCGCCACCGCGAAGTCGCGGCTCGCCCGGTGGCGTGAGGCGCTCCCGCAGGCGCCGCGCGGCTCGGCCGAACTTCTGCTCGCCGAGATCCGCGGGGCACTCGCCGACGATCTCGACGCGC
>NZ_JBKZWT010000300.1:0-4424 GCF_047759905.1 Sinomonas sp. G460-2
GGCGCGGTCATGGCCGTGCTCCGCGCGGCGTCGCGGCCCGTGCCTCGCGGCCTCTTCGAAGGACCGGCTCCTGCTCCAGCGGGCGACGGCGGTCCCGTCGCCGCCGAGCTGGCACGCCTCCACGCGCTCGCGCCCGGGCCCGAGCAGCTCGATCGCTCCATCGTTGGGCTCCTTGCCGACGGCCTCGCGACCGAGGCGAGCGGAGGCCTGGCCCTTCCGTAGGCCTGGCCCATCGGTAGTCCGGACTGTGGCCGGAACGCGGCCGAAAAGGCATTGAGTTGCCCACCGCCGCGACCTACGCTCGCCTCATGCAAGGGGCCAGGAAGCTCGGGGCCGCTTTCGCGTGCGTCCTCGGAGCGTGCACGCTTCTGACGGCCTGCGTTCCACAGCCCATCGCGTGCCCCATGATCGCCGCGGCGCCCACCGTCACGATCCACGTCACGCCCGAACGGGCCGCGACGCTCGACCCGGCCTCCCTCACAGGCGAGGCCTGCCAGGACGGCCAATGCCACGGCGGGCCGCTCACCCTCGCCGACGATTCGGGACCCAACACGCAGCCCGGCGCGAAGCGCGCCCAGATCATGATGATGCCGCTCTCGGACAGCCCCATCGACCTGACGGTCACGGGGAGGAACACCTCGGGCAAGTCCATCGGCTCGAACCACGTGAGATTCGCTCCCCGCGTCGAATACCCGTGGGGCAGGCAGTGCCAACGGGTGCTGATCGCCGAGGCCACGCTGGACAATCAGGGCCTCTACGCGGGCTGAGCCGACAGTCGCTCAGCTACCGGCGGCGCGCTACTCCCGCGCGCGGCCCGCAAGCCACTTGATCATGCGCGTGTTGCCGAGGGTGTTCGGCTTGACCCGTGCGAGGTCGAGGAACTCCGCGACGCCCTCATCCTGCGAGCGCAGGAGTTCGGAGTACACCTCGGGGTCAACGGCCGACTGGTCGGGCATGACCTCGAAGCCGTGCTGCTCGAAGAACCGCACCTCGAAGGTGAGGCAGAAGACGCGCTGGACGCCGACGTCATACGCGTCCGCGAGAAGCTGCTCGACGAGCGCGTGCCCCACGCCGCGCCCCCGCCACGTGCCCGCAGCGGCGAGCGTGCGCACCTCCGCGAGATCCTCCCACATGACGTGCAGCGCTCCGCAGCCCACGAGCTCGCCGTCGGGGGCCTCGGCGACGCGGAACTCCTGAATGGCCTCGAAATAGGCCACGGACTCCTTCGAGATGAGGATCCGTTTCTCGGCGAGCGGGGCCACGAGCTGCTTGATCCCCGCGACGTCGCTCGTCCGCGCGCGTCGCACCCGGAAGGGCGGGGCGGCAGGCTCGGTCTCGACAGGGAGGGGGGCAGTCATGGTGCCATCCTAGTGGCGGGGTATGGCTGGTATGAGCGCGCGCTACGGCCCCGAGAGCTCCTTGAAGTAGTAGAGCTGTGCCTCGGTCTGGCCCGGTTCGTGGTTGGCGTACCCGTGACGCTCGTAGAAGCGCCGAGCGTCCACGTCCTCACCGTCCACGTTGATCTCGAGCAGCTCGGCGCCGCGCTCGCGCACGAGGGCCTCGGCCGCGGCGAGGAGCTCGCCGCCGAGCCCCTCACCGCGCCTCGCAGGCTCGACGTAGAGCTCATCGAGGAGCGCGACCGGTCCGTCGAACCACACATTCGGCCGGAACGTGAGCACGGCGAGGCCCACCGCGGGCTCCCCCACGAGCAGCGCCACCACGTCGCCGGCACCGAGCAGCCCGACCAGCCGCGCCGCGAGGGCGCGGATGCCCGGGGTCGGGGACTCGAATTCGCGGTTGAACGCATCGAGCAGCTCCGCGACCACCACAGCCTCGCCCGGAGTAGCCCGTCGCACAGCGTCCCCGCCCATGGCTAGAGCCCGAGCTCCTTGGGCAGCTCCCGGGACTCCCCGAGGACGTGCTCGGCCAGGAACGCGTTCACGACGCCGTACCAGACCTTCGCGTGCTGCGGCTTGAGGATCCAGTGATTCTCGTCCGGGAAGTACAGGAAGCGGTGGGGCGTGCGGCCCTCGCCGTCGGTCGCCAGCTGCGACGCACTCAGGAGCTCGTACCACAGGCGCAGCCCCTCGCCGATGGGCACGCGGTAGTCCTTGTCGCCGTGGACCACGAGCATAGGCGTGCGTATCTCGCCGACTGAGTGGTGCGGCGAATGCGCCTCCGTCATCGCGGCGTCCACCTCCTTGGCCCAGTACTGGCCGAAGTCGGTGGTCTTGCCGAAGCCCTCGAGCGCCCACAGGCTCGCGTGCGTCACGATCGCCCGGAAGCGGTCGGTGTGCCCCGCGACCCAGTTGGCCATGTACCCGCCGAACGAGCCGCCCATCGCGGCCGTCCGCTCCGCGTCGAGGTCGGGCCGTTCGAGGGCGGCGTCCGTGATGGTCATGAGGTCGGTGAACGGCTCGGCGCCCCACCGGCCCCAGCCGCGCTGGATGAAGTCCTGGCCGTAGCCCGTGGAGAGGGCGGGGTCCGGGAGGAGGACGGCGTAGCCCTGCGCGGTCATGAGCCACGGGTTCCAGCGCCACGTCCACGCGTTCCACGAGCCGATGGGGCCGCCGTGGATCCACAGGAGCAGCGGGTGCTTCGCGGCGCCATCTGCGCCCGGGTCCCGCGTGGCGCCCGAAGGAGCCGACGACGGCGGGAGGGCGAGCCATGCGCGCAGCGGGCTGCCGTCCGCGGCGGTCGCGGTAACCTCCTCGAGCCGCCCGGGGATCTCGGGCCGCTCCGCGGGGTTCTGCAGGCGCGTGACCTCGCCGGTCGCGAGGTCGATCCGTACGGCCTCGGCGGGGAACAGGTAAGAACTGCGGAGCGCGAACGCGCTCGCCCCATCCGGCGCGACGACGACGTCGGTGTACGCGGCGTCGTCGCGCGTCACTCGGGTGACCTCGCCGCTCGCGGCGTCGATGCGGAACACGGGCGAGCGGCCGCCGTCGTCCGCGGTGACCAGCAGCGCGGAGCCGTCGGGGAGCCATTCCGCGGGGTGCGGGTGGCGGTCCCATGCGGGCGCCAGGCGGCGCAATTCGCCGCTCGCGAGGTCGAGGAGGTGGAGCTCGCTCGTGTACGAGTCGGTGGGGGTCGTGTGGGGCTCGAGGATCACGGCGAGGCGCGTCCCGTCCGGGCTCACGGGCCCGGGGTGGAAGTCCGCGGCGTCTCGCGCGAGGAGCGTGCGATGGGTGCCGGTCGCGGCGTCCACGGCCACGAGCTCCATCCGGAGGTCCGCCTTCGCGAGCGGCTTCACGACGCCCGCGTACACGGTGGAGCCGTCCGGGCTGACCGTCGCCTCGCCGAACAGGAGGCCGGTACCGATTCCCGGCGTGAGGTTGCGGAGCTCCAAGTCCGGGCCCTCGTCGACAGTGCCCGGCTTGCCCGGCTCGGGCGCCTTCGCCGAACGTTCGACGGCGAACAGCCTCGCCTCGCCGGGGCCGAGGTCCGCGTCCCAGAAACGGACGGGATAGGCCGAGTGCAGGATCGCGGCGACCTTGCCGTCCTTGCGGGCCTTGCGGCGCTCCTCGTCGTCGGCCTCGTCCTTGCTGCCCGGGAGGACCGAGGCCTGGACGAACGTCGCGTCCGCCGCGCGCGCCGAGAGGACGCTGCTCACGCCGCCCATGCGGCTCACGACGACGCGCGCCTCGCCGCCGTCGCGAGGCAGGAGCCAGAGGGCGTTGACCGCATCATCGTCCGGCTTCTCGGGGTCGGGGCGGGCGGACGTGAAGAAGAGGTCGCCGTTGGCCGCGAACGCCGCGCCCGCCTCGCCCTTTGCGCTCCGCGTGATGCGGCGCGCGGGCCGCTCTCCCGTCGCGTCGAGCTCCCAGAGCGCGGAGCGGTACTCGGTGCCCTTGCCGTTGAGCGTCGCGACGGTGGTCACGAGGCGCGTGCCGTCGGGGCTCAGCGCCAGGCCGGAGAGGCGCGGGATGGCCACGTAGTGGTCGAGGTCGTGGAACGGGGTTGCGGGGGCCGGCTTCTCGGCTGGCTTCTCCGCCGCGGAAGGCTCGGTCTGCGTTTCGGTCTGGGGCTCGGTCTGGGGCTCGGTCTGCGGCTCGGTTTCGGTATCGGCGCTCATGGCTCCGATTCAACTCGGAAAGTGGCGTGGAGCACAGAGGCGTTCACTCATGGTGAAACACTTCTTTCACACCGTTCAAGGGTCAGGCCCGCTCGCCGAAACCCCGCTCCACGAGCTCGCGCACGAGGCGAACGGCCTTCTCCGCGTCGGGCCCCGAAGCCTCGACCACGAGCTGGGCGTCCTTCCGCGCGCCGAGCGCCATGAGGGCCATCACCGACTGGGCGTCCGCGCCGTTGATCGTGATCCCGGCGTCGAGCTGCGACAGCCGGCCCGCGAGGACCGCGGCGGGCCGCGGGCGAGGGCGTCAGCTTCCAGAGTAGGACTGCCATCATCTCGGTGCACACGTTCG
>NZ_JBKZWT010000301.1:0-4411 GCF_047759905.1 Sinomonas sp. G460-2
ACAGGGTCAGCGCGAGTCCCGCCGCGCTCGGGGACGCGTGGAGGGCCGCCGCGGCGAAGAGGGGTACGAGGGCCATGCGGATTCCGAACGTCGCCCAGCCGTTGGCGAAGTTTGAGACGAGCGCGGCCCGGTACGGCGCGTCCGCCAGGGCCTCCGAGAGCGCGAGGGACGGAAGGGTGAGCCGAGGAGCCGCGGCGCGCTCGCGCCCCAGCAGGAAGCCGACCACGGACGCCGCGACGACGAGCGTGCCCGCGTAGACCAGGAACGGGACCCGGAGGCCCAGGCCCGCAAGCAGCCCGCCCACGAGCGGGCCGGCGATGTTGCCCAGGAGGAACGACGACGCGTAGAGGCCACTCACGCGCCCCCGCGCCTCGGGCGGCGCGAGCCGCACGATGAGCCCCGACGCTGAGATCGTGAACATCGTCGAGCCGATGCCCGCGAGCCCGCGGAAGAGGAGGAGCTGCCAGTAGTCGGCGGCGAACGCGCACGCCCCGGTGAAGACCGCGACGGTGAGCACTCCCGTCACATAGACGGGCCGCTCGCCCCAGCGGTCCACGAGCGCCCCGGCGGTCGGGGCGAGCACGAGCCGGGTCAGTGCGAACGCGCTCACGATCACGGACGCCGCCGTCGCCCCCACTCCGAAGCTCGTGGCGAACTGGGGAAGCACGGGCGCCACCAGGCCGAAGCCGATCGCGATGGCGAACGCCGCGACGACGAGGACCCACACATCGCGAGGCATCGCGACGCGGGGGCCCGTGACACGCGCGAGGGCGCCGAAGGGGGAACGGGGCATGCCACAACCCTACGAAACATGGCGTTAACGTGCCGGTGACGAGCCCTTAACTCGCGGGATGAAGTTGTAACACGCGAGCAATTTGGGTCGCGAGCGGTTGAAACACCCGGGCGGCAATCTTTTCTCAGTGGTCAGGAGGTCCGCCGGGGCAGCGGCGGGAACTGACCAGAAAGATCCGTCCCACCCCCTTGAAAGGCAACCCCCATGCCCACATTCAGTGCTGGCGACACCGCTTGGGTGCTCGCTTCGGCAGCACTCGTGCTGCTCATGACGCCCGGGCTCGCGTTCTTCTACGGCGGTATGACGCGCGCCAAGTCCGTTCTGAACATGATGATGATGAGCTTCGGCGCGATCGCCCTCGTCGGCGTGCTATGGGTTCTCTTCGGCTACTCGATGTCGTTCGGCGATGACTGGTTCGGCGGCCTCGTCGGCAACTTCGACAAGTTCGGACTCCACGGCGTCCTCTCGACCGGCAAGGACATGCCGATCTCCGGCACGATCCCCGAGCTCGCCTTCGTGGGCTTCCAGGCAGTGTTCGCGATCATCACCGTCGCCCTCATCTCCGGCTCGATCGCGGACCGCTCGAAGTTCGGTTCGTGGATGGTCTTCGCCGGCCTCTTCGCGGTTCTCGTCTACTTCCCGGTCGCGCACTGGGTCTTCGACTCCAACAAGGACGCGAACGGCAACTTCATCGGCGGCTGGCTCAACGGCCTCGGCGTGATCGACTTCGCCGGTGGTACCGCGGTCCACATCAACGCCGGTGCGGCGGGCCTCGCCCTCGCGCTCGTCCTCGGCCGCCGCAAGGGCTTCGGCAAGGACCCGAACCACCGCCCGCACAACCTCCCGTTCGTGATGCTCGGCGCCGGCCTCCTGTGGTTCGGCTGGTTCGGCTTCAACGCGGGTTCCGCCCTCGCCGCCAACGGCGTCGCCGCGTTCGCGTGGATCAACACCCTCGTGGCCCCGTGTGCTGCGGTCCTCGGCTGGCTCCTCGTGGAGAAGATCCGCGACGGCCACGCGACGTCCCTCGGTGCGGCGTCCGGTGCGGTCGCCGGCCTCGTCGCGATCACCCCGGCCTGTGCCGCCATCTCCCCGCTGTGGGCCATCGTCCTCGGCGTCCTCGCCGGTGCGATCTGCGCCCTCGCGGTCGGGCTCAAGTACAAGTTCGGCTATGACGACTCGCTCGACGTCGTGGGCGTCCACATGGTCGGCGGCGTCGTCGGCACGCTCTTCATCGGCCTCGCGGCCGGTCCGGGTGCCCCGTCCGCCGGTACCGGTCTCTTCTACGGCGGCGGCTTCGATCAGCTCGGCAAGCAGGCCCTCGGCGCCTTCGTGGTCCTCGGCTACTCGTTCGTCGTCTCGCTCCTCATCGCCCTGCTCATCAAGGTGACCATCGGGTTCCGCGTCACGACCGAGGCGGAGGAGGCCGGCGTCGACATCGCGATCCACGCCGAGACGGCGTACTCCTCGAACTCCGGCAACGCCTTCCACCCGCTCGGCGGGAAGGCAGCCACGGAGGAAATCGCAAGCTTCAACGCAGATGATCTGCTCAGCGAATCCGCAAAGTCAGGGAAGGTCACTTCATGAAGCTCATCACCGCGATCGTCCGGCCCGAGAAGCTTGATGCCATCAGGGAGGGTCTCGAGTCCTACGGGGTCCAAGGCCTGACCGTCAGCACGGCGAGCGGCTACGGCCAGCAGCGCGGCTACACCGAGGTGTACCGCGGCGCCGAGTACAGCGTGGATCTTCTTCCCAAGATCCGGGTCGAGATCCTTGCGACGGACGAGCAGACCGACGACATCCTGGACGTCATCATCACGACGGCGAACACGGGCCGGGCCGGCGACGGCAAGGTCTGGACGGTCGACGTGCACGAGGCGATCAGGGTTCGGACCGGCGAGCGCGGGTCAGCGGCAATCTGACCCACGCACCACAGGCCCAGGGCCGGACAGCCAGGGCAGGCAGACGACGGCGGGTAACCACCCGCCGTCGTCTGTTTGTTTCGGGCACAGATACTCACAGGGATCGGGAGGCGCCTCGAAAACCCCGAAAACAAGCGGATGAAACATCCCGTTAACACGCCCGAGACGCGCTCTTAACGTCGGTGGCAATGTTGTAACTTCCGAGTTACATGGGCGCCCGAAGCGCGAAACACGGGCGGGGGAGTCTGTTCCGAGTGGCCCCGAGGGCCGGCGGGAAACCGACGGGCGGCCGGGCCGGGAGAGAAGTCGAAGCCCCTCGGAAGGCAAGCCCCCAATGAACGCTGGCGACACCGCCTGGGTACTCATCTCAGCGGCCCTCGTGCTGCTCATGTCGCCCGGACTCGCGATCTTCTACGGCGGCATGACCCGTGTGAAGTCGATGCTCAACATGATGATGATGAGCTTCGGCGCGCTCGCGCTCGTCGGGGTCCTGTGGGTGCTCTTCGGCTACTCGATGTCGTTCGGAGCGGACGCGTTCGGCGGCCTCGTGGGGAACCCGTTCCAGGATTTCGGCCTCGAGAACCTCCTCTCGACGGGCAAGGACATCCCGCTGGTCGGCACGATCCCCGAGCTCGTGTTCGTGGGCTTCCAGGGCGTTTTCGCGACCGTGACGGTCGCCCTTGTCTCAGGCTCGATCGCGGACCGCGCGAAGTTCGGCTCGTGGCTGGTCTTCGCAGGCGTCTGGGCCGTGCTCGTGTACTTCCCGGTGGCGCATTGGGTTTTCGACGCGAACAAGGACCCGAACGGCACGTTCATTGGCGGCTGGCTCAACCACTTGGGCCTCATCGACTTCGCGGGCGGCACAGCGGTTGAGGTGAATGCCGGTGCGGCGGGCCTCGCGCTCGCCCTCGTGCTCGGCAAGCGCCTCGGCTTCGGCAAGGACCCGAACCACCGCCCCCACAACCTCCCGCTCGTCATGCTGGGCTGCGGCCTCCTGTGGTTCGGCTGGTTCGGCTTCAACGCGGGCTCCGCCCTCGCCGCCAACGGGGAGGCGGCGTTCGCGTGGATCAACACGCTCGTCGCGCCGTGTGCCGCGATCCTGAGCTGGCTCGTCGTCGAGCGGATCCGCGACGGTCACGCGACCTCGTTCGGTGCGGCGTCCGGTGCGGTCGCAGGCCTCGTGGCCATCACGCCGTCGTGCGCTTCCCTCTCGCCGCTCTGGTCGATCGTCCTCGGTCTCGTGGCCGGGACCGTGTGCTCGCTCGCGGTGGGCCTCAAGTACAAGTTCGGCTACGACGATTCGCTCGACGTGGTGGGCGTCCACCTCGTGGGCGGCATCGTCGGAACGCTCTTCATCGGCCTCGCGGCCAGCCCCGGCGCGCCCGTTCCGGGCCAGGGCCTCTTCTACGGCGGCGGCTTCGACCTCCTCGGCAAGCAGGCGCTCGGGACCGTCGCTGTGCTCGGATACTCGTTCGCGATCTCGCTGGCAGTGGGTTATGCGATCAAGGCGACCATGGGCTTCCGCGTGTCGAAGGACGCGGAGGAGACCGGCGTCGACCTCGTGATCCACGCCGAGACCGCGTACCACTCGGGCGAGTCCACGGCCCGCGCGTTCCACCCCCTCGGGCACAAGTCGCCCGTGCCGGCGCTCAACTACGAGGTCGGCGAGCTGCTCGCCGAGGCTCGCCGAACGCGCGAG
>NZ_JBKZWT010000302.1:0-4392 GCF_047759905.1 Sinomonas sp. G460-2
CGTGCAGCGTGCGGTGGCCGAGGAGGCGCGCGCGCAGCTCGTCCTTCGCCGTCACCGCGAGGCCGAGGAGTACGTCGGAATGGCCGGCCAGGTACTTGGTCGCCGAATGGACGACGACGTCGGCCCCCACCGCGAGCGGGCGTTGGCCGAGCGGCGTGCTGAACGTGTTGTCGACGACGACGAGGGCGCCGGCCGCATGGGCCGCGTCGACGAGCGCGGGCAGGTCCGCGACCTCCATCATGGGGTTCGTGGGGCTCTCGACCCACAGGAGGCTCGCGCCGTCGAGCGCGGCGATGACTCCCTCGGTGTCCGCGATATCGACCGAGCGGAGGTGGAGCTCGCCCCGCTCCCCCTTGCTCTGGGCGATCCCTAGTGTGCCCGAATACGAATGGGCCGGCGCCACGAGGACCCCGCCGACGGGGATGAGGCTCAGCGCGGCGGCCACGGCGGCCATGCCCGAGGAGAACAGGAGCGCGGGGACCTCGGCCCCCTCGAGCCGCGCGACGGCCTCCTCGAACGGTTCCCACGTCGGGTTCGAGTACCTCGCGTAGCCGCGGGCGCCCTCGCCGACCGCGCCCATGCCGACGAACGTCGAGGAGAAAACGACGCTCGGGTTCACGGGGGTGTCGTGTCCACGTTCCGGCCGCCCCGCCGCCACGGCGAGGGTCTCCGCGGAGAGCGCGGCGAGAGCCTCCGAGTCGAGGTGCGGGAAGGCGCCTTCGGCACCGCTCTCGGCGGGGCTCTGGGCGGGGAAGGCGGAGTCGGAGGGCGCGTCGGTCATGCCCCTAGATTATGCCCAGCGAAGTGGGCCCGCGGCGGAGGATGACTGCCCCTCACGAGGGCGGTTGCTCCTGCACAGGCCCAGCCGTCCACATCCGCGCGTTTGCGGCGCGAGGACGGCGTCCGAGTCGGTAGTCTGGGTGGGTGATCTCCTCCGCCGAAACGCCGCTTCCTGGCCTGTTCGTCGCCTTCGAAGGCGGCGACGGCGCAGGGAAGTCGACGCAGGCGCGGATGCTCGCGGATTCCCTCCGTGCCGCGGGTCACGAAGTGCTCCTCACGCGCGAGCCCGGCGGCACGCCGATCGGCGAAAAGCTGCGCGGCCTCGTCCTCGAGCACGGACACGGAGAGGTTGACGCGCGTACCGAGGCACTCATCTTCGCAGCCTCTCGCGCCGCTCACGTCGAGCAGTCCATCCGGCCCGCGCTCGAGCGCGGAGGCCTCGTGGTGACGGACCGCTACATCGGCTCCTCGATTGTCTACCAGGGCGTGGGGCGCGGGCTCGGTGCCGATGCCGTGCGCGATCTCAACGTGTGGGCCACGGACGGGCTGTGGCCCGATCTCACGGTGCTCCTCGACGTCGACGAGGCCGAGGGCCGCTCGCGGCGAACCGCTGGCGACGCGGCCGAGGACCGGCTCGAGTCGGAGCCGGACGAGTTCCACCGCGACGTGCGGGCGGCCTTCCTCGAACTCGCCGAGACGCGTCCCGATGCCTACCTCGTGCTCGACGCGCGTCAGGAGCCCGCCGAGCTCGCCAGGGCGATCCTCTCAGCCGTGACGAGCGCGCTCGAGGCGCGCGCCGCCGCGGTCCGTGCCCATCCGGGCCGTGTGGAGGCTCGCTCGTGACCGTGTGGGATCAGCTTGTGGGGCAGGCGCCGGTGGCTGAGCAGCTGCGACGGGCCGCCGCAGGCGAAGGCCTCACCCACGCGTGGCTCTTCACCGGCCCCCCAGGATCTGGGCGTTCGACGGCGGCGAAAGCGTTCGCGGCGGCGCTCAACTGCGAGGTTGAGGACGTGATGGCGCGCGGCTGCGGGGTGTGCCCCGGGTGCCGCGCGGTCCTCGCGGAGACACACAGCGACGTGACGTTCGTGCGCACCGAGAAGGTCACCATCACGATCGACGAGGCGCGCGAGCTCGTGGCCAAGTCCGGCGACCGGCCGTCCACCGGCCGGTGGCGCATCGTCGTCGTCGAGGACGCGGACCGCATGGCCGAGCGCACCACGAACGTGCTCCTCAAGGCGATCGAGGAACCCACGCCGCGGACCATCTGGATGCTGTGCGCGCCGTCGCCGGCCGACGTGCTCGTGACCATCCGCTCACGGTGCCGTCCCGTGGGGCTCCGGCTCCCGCCGGTGTCCGACGTCGCGGCGCTGCTCGTAGAGCGCGACGGCGCCGATCCCGATCTCGCGGTTCAGGCGGCCCGTGCGGCCCAGAGCCACATCGGCATTGCGCGGCGGCTCGTGCACGATCCCGCGGCCCGAGAGCGCCGCGCGGCCACGGTGCGACTCCCGCTCACCCTCACGACCGTCTCCCAGGCCGTCAACCTCGCCGAGCAGCTCGTCAAGATCGCCACTGAGGAGGCCTCGAGCTCGAACGAGGAGCGGGACGCGCAGGAGCGCTCGCGATTGCTCGAGACGCTCGGGGTCACTGGTGACGAGAAACTGCCCCCGACGCTCCGCTCCCAGGTCCGGCAGCTCGAGGAAGACCAGAAGAGGCGCGCGAAGCGGTCCGTCACGGACTCGCTCGACAGAACCCTCACGGACTTGCTCTCGTTCTACCGCGACGTGCTGATGATTCAGCTCGGCAGCGACGTGGACCCGGTCAACACCGAAATCGCGGCGGACGTCAGCGACTTCGCGGCGAAATCTTCGGCCGCCGTAACTTTGGCACGCATGGACGCGGTTAACACCACGCGACAGCGCATCACGACCACCAACGTGGCCCCGCTCCTTGCGGTCGAAGCCATGGCGGTAAGCCTGATCTGACGGAGGAGCCCTGTGACGACGCCTGCCCCGAGCCCGGGGACGCCTCTGCCCGCCGCCGCAACCGCCCGGCTGCGGGGCGCGGTCGTCGTTGTCGTGGCCGCGATCCTGATCGCGCTGACGGGATGCACGCCATTGATCGGACCGGGCCAAGGCAACTCCGCGAGCCCCGAGACTTCGGCGACCGAGGGGGCCCCGTCGGAGCTGAAGAAGTTCTACCAGCAGCAGATCCAGTGGTCTCCCTGCGAGAACAATCTCGAGTGCGCCAAGGTCACCGTCCCGGTGGACTACGCGAAGCCGGACGGGGACACGATCCAGCTCGCCGTTGCACGCCTCAAGGGGCGGAACGCGAAGGGGAACCTCCTGGTCAACCCTGGCGGACCGGGCGCCTCGGGAATCGACCTCGTGCGCGATGCCGGCAACTCGATGTTCTCCGACAAGCTCCGCGGGGCGTACAACCTCGTGGGCTGGGACCCCCGTGGGGTCAAGCGCTCCGCCCCGGTCACGTGCCTCGATGCCGCGGGCCAGGACGCGGTGCGGCAGCTCAACCTCGACAATTCGACCGATGCGGGGCTCGCGCAGTCGTTCGCCGAGCAGAAGAAGGTCATCGACGCCTGCAAGGCGAACACCGGCCCGATCCTCGCCCACTCCGACACGATCAGCTCGGTCAAGGACATGGATGTCCTGCGGGCGGTGGTCATGGGCCAAACCAAGCTCGACTACGCGGGCTTCTCCTACGGGACGCTCCTCGGGGCGACCTACGCGAGCATGTTCTCCGACCGTGTGGGGAAGTTCGTGCTCGACGGCGCCGTCGACCCCGCCTTGGGCGCCCAGGAGCTCACACTCGGCCAGGCGAAGGGGTTCGAGGACGCGCTCCACGCGTACGTCCGCTCGTGCATCTCGAAGTCGGGCTGCCCACTCACGGGCTCGGAAACTGATGCTGTCGGCCAGATCCAGACGCTGTTCCAGAACGTCCAGGAGCAGCCGATGCACACCAGCGATGGGCGCGCCCTCCCCATCACCGACTTCGTGAACGGGTTCATCCTCCCGCTCTACAACGACCAGAGCTGGCCCGTGCTCACGCAGGCCATCGCGAAGGCGCTCCGGGGAGACGGTTCGTCGATGCTGCGCCTCGCGGATCAGGCCGCGGATCGCGACCAGAACGGCACCTATTCGTCCAACGGCTCGTGGGCGTTCATGGCGTACAACTGCCTCGACTACCCCACCGAGTCCGACACCGCGGGTATGCGCACCGAGGCCCAGCAGCTCGCGGAGGCCTCGCCGACGTTCGGCCAGTTCTTCGCGTACGGCGGCGTGAACTGCCGGGACTGGCCCTACAAGTCCGTCCGGACGCCCGCCCCCGCGCACTATACGGGCGGCAACCAGATCATGGTGCTCGGCACCACGGGCGATCCCGCCACGCCGTATCCGTGGGCGGTCTCGCTGCGCTCGGAGCTCGGGAACGCCGCCCTGCTGACCTGGACCGGGCAGGGTCACACGGCGTATGGGCGCGGCTCGACGTGTGTCGATCAGGCCGTGGACAGCTTCCTCGCGGACGGCAAGGCCGCCGAGGACGGCAAGCACTGCTGACGCCGCGCCGCCTAGGGTGAGCCGGGCGCCGTCGTTCGCGTCG
>NZ_JBKZWT010000303.1:0-4381 GCF_047759905.1 Sinomonas sp. G460-2
GACCTTCTTTGGCCGCCGAAAGCAGCCCGAAACGGCGTGTCGCGCTGCGACACGCCGGACAAGCCGTCAAATCAAGGTCGCGAAGGGACGGGGCAAGCGGACGACGGCGGGCGCGCGAACCATTGTGCGGAGCTCTCTCGAGTGCCACCTTTGAGGCACTCCTTGGGCCTCGTGAAGAAGGGCGATGAGCGACGATGGTCAACGGCTTCGACGACCTCCGATCACGGTGCCGGGGGCGAGTGGTCGCCCCAGGCGATCCGGACTACGAGTCGCTCCGCGCCGTATGGAACGGCTCGATCCAGCGGCACCCCGCCGCGATCCTGCAGTGCGCCGGCACCGCGGACGTCCTCGCCGGGGTCCGCTTCGCCGCGGACCGCGAGTTGCCGCTCGCCGTCCGGGCCGGGGGGCACAACATTGCGGGGCTCGGAACGTGCGACGGCGGGCTCGTCCTCGATCTGCGGGCGCTCCAGGGCGTGCGGATCGATCCGCGCACCGGGAGAGCGCGCGTCCAGACGGGCATCACGTGGGGCACGTTCGACCACGAGGCCCAGGCGTTCGGGCTCGCGACGACGGGCGGCATCATGTCGACGACCGGCGTGGCCGGCTTCACGCTCGGGGGCGGAGTCGGGTGGCTCGTGCGGCGGCACGGCGCCGCGTCGGACAATCTGCGCTCGGTGGACCTCGTCACGGCGGATGGGGAGCTCACGGTCGTCGACGACGAGAGCGAACCCGAGCTCCTGTGGGCCCTGCGCGGGGGCGGCGGGAACTTCGGCGTCGCGACCTCGCTCGAGTTCGAGCTGCACGAGGTGGGGCCGGAGGTCGTCGCGGGGTCCGTGGTCTATCCGCTCGAGCAGGCCGCGGAGGTGCTCGAGTCCTGGGCCGCCGCCCTTCCGTCGCTGCCCGACGACGCCATGACCGTGGCCACGCTGCGGACGGCTCCTCAGGATCCGCCCTTCCCCGAGCAGCTCTGGGGCCTCCCGGTGCTGTCCGTCAGCATGATGTGGCTCGGCGCCCGCGAGGAGGCCGACGCCGCGCTCGCTCCCCTGCGATCTCTGGGCCGGCCCGCGGTGGACGCCGTCGGGCCCAAGCAGTACACGGCCGTCCAGAAAGCGCAGGACCCCTACTGGTCCCCCGGCGCGCTGAACTATTGGAAGGCCGACTACCTCAGGGGCCTCGATCGGGAGGCGATCGCGACGCTCGTCGACGCTGCGGCGCAGTTCTCCTCACCGGCGTCGGACATCAAGCTCGCCGCGCTTGGGGGAGCGCTCGCGCGCGTGCCCGAGGACGCGAGCGCGTACGGCCACCGCGACGCGGCGATCCTGCTCAACATCAACACGCGCTGGGACGAACCCGCCGCCGAGTCGACGCACATCGAGTGGACGCGCGAGCTGTGGGGCAGCCTGCATCGGCTGGCCGTCGGCGTGTACGTCAACTTCCTCGGCGACGAGGGCGGCGGGCGCGTAGTTCAGGCGTACGGCGAGGACAAGTACCGCCGCCTCGTCGAGGTCAAGCGGCGCTGGGACCCCCAGAATCTCTTCCGGATCAACCAGAACATCCCGCCGGGTGGGGACGCGTGGACCGGCGGCGAAGCGTTCCCCAGAACTCACACCACCGTAACGGCGCGGAAACGGCGGGAATCTAGCGTGTAGAGGCATACCCTTCGATCGAGGAGGCGGCATGCAGACCCACCCGAAGCTGATCATCCGCAGAACGTCCTGGTCCAACCCCGTGGGGCGGGACCTCCGCGCCGCGCAGCAGTCCGAGCTCGACGCGCGGTACGGCCACGGCGAGCACGAGCCCGGCGAGCCGCCGACCGCCGCGGACATGGCCGTGTTCCTCATCGCGTACGAGCGCGCGACCGGCCAGCCCCTGGGCTGCGGCGGCCTCCGCCAGCTCGACAGCAAGACGGCTGAGGTCAAGCGGGTCTATGTGCTCCCCTACGCGCGGGGGTCCGGGGTCGCGAGCTCGATCCTGCTCGCGCTCGAGGCCGAGGCCCACGAGGCCGGGATCACGCTCGTCATGGCGGAGGCCGGCTCCGCCCAGCCCGACGGCAAGATGTTCTACGAGGCCGCCGGCTACCGTGAGGTCCCCAACTTCGGCCCCTACCAGGAGGTCGACGAGTCCGTCTGCTACGCGAAGCCGATCATGGCGCCGGTGCGGGTCCACGCGGTGGCGAGCTGACCCAGGCGCTGGCGCTCGGTGCCGGGAGGTCTCGCAGCGGGACGAGCTTGTGCCAGGGTGACGCGAGCTCGTAGGCGTGGGCGATGGCGAGGAGCGACCCATCCGAGAAGGCCGGCCCCATGAGGTGCAGGCCCACGGGCTGGCCGTCGGCGAGACCGCAGGGCACGCTGACGGCCGGAAGCCCGGTCACGTTGGCGGGCGAGAGCATGCGGAGCGCGGACGCGAGGGAATCCTCCCCTGTGCTCCCCGTCAGTTCATGGGACATGAGGGCGGCGTGCGGCGCGATCGCCGGGAGTGTCGGCGAGGCCAGCACGCCGATGCCGGTCCGCGCGAAGACCCGGGCGAGCGACGTCCGCAGCTCGGATCGGACGGCCTGAGCAAGCCTCACGTCCTCCGCGGTGACCAGCGCGCCCGTCTCGATCATGATTCGCGTCGCGGGGAGATACCGAGCGGCGCCGCGGCGAAGCCGTTCCCGGTGGTGATGGGCCGCCTCCGAGAGTGAGATTGCGAGGCTCGCCGGAAGTGCGAGGTCGAGCTCGGGGAGGCTCACGTCCACGATCTCGAAGCCGAGGCCGCCCAGAACAGCCAGCGCCTCCTCCACGAGTCCCGCAACGTCCACCTCGACCCCCCAGTCTGCCCACAGCGAGCGGTCGACCCCTACCCGGCGCGTCGTGGGGTCCATGGCGCGGACCGCCTCGAGCCCGCCCCAGCGCTCGGCCGAGGCATCCTCGACCATGCCGTCGAGGAGCGCCGCGCAGTCGATGGCGCCGCGCGCGATCGGTCCCACGTGATCGAGGGTGTGGCTGACGTTGATGACCCCCGAACCCGAGACCAGGCCGAAAGTCGGCTTGAGCCCCACGAGCCCGTTCACGGATGCCGGGTTCCGCACCGAGCCTCCCGTGTCCGTGCCGAGCGCCCCCGGCACGCTGCCCACCGCGACAGCGACCCCGGAACCGACGCTCGAACCGCCCGCGTAGCGCTCCGGGCCCCAGGGGTTCCGCGTGGGAGGCGTGCCTTGTCCAAAGGCGAATTCGTGGGTCTGCAGCTTGCCGAGGATGATCGCACCGCTTTCGCGAAGCCGCCGGACCGCCCCCGCGTCGCGGGTCGAGATCCGCCCGTGCAGCGCCGCCGACCCGCCCTCCGCGGGCAGCCCGCGGACGTCGATGACGTCCTTGACGCCGACCGGAATCCCGAGCAACCCGCCAGTTCCGCCCCGCAGGGCCGCCCGATCGGCCGTTCGTGCCGCGGCCCGGGCGCCGTCCGCATCGACGTAGGCCCAAGCACGTGCGAAGCCTTCCGTGTCCACGATTCGCCCGAGGACCGAGTCGACGAGTTCGACGGCGGAGAGCTCGCCGCGGCGGATCAGCCCGGCCGCCTCGTCGATGCCGAGCTCCCAGGGCTCAGTCACGGGAGCCCGACTCATCAAACCCACGGCGCAACGCGTCCATCGCGGCCCGGAAATCCGCATAGGCCTGGGCCACGGCCGGCTCGTCCTCGCGCGCGACGTCCTCCCCGACGAGCCGGACGAGGACCGCTCGCTGCCGCGGTTCGAGTCTGCGCGGGCCCGCGGACGCGCCGGCGGACGCGTTCATCGCCGGGCTCCCGCGGTCAGGCGGCCATCGCGCACAACGCGCTGACCGTCCACGAAGACGTCGCGCACCTTGCGGAAGTCGCTCGTGCTCGTGACGACGACGTCGGCCGCGAGCCCGGCACGCAGCTCGCCGCTGCGAGGGGCGATCCCCGGGATCGCGCGGACAACGGCGGAGCTCGCCATTGCGACCGCCTCGCCGAGGGTCCGGTGACCTTGGGCAGCCACGTCATGGACGGCGGAGATGAGCTCGTCGTGGTTTCCCGCGTGGCCGTAGTCGGTGCCGAGGACGTGGACGAGTCCCGGCTCGGCGAGGAGGGCATCCCAGTGCTCGCGGGTGCTCACGGTGTGGCGTCGGTGCAGGAGGTCGAACACGGACACCTCGGCGAGCCAGCCGCGGTCGCGGCCGAGCGCGGCGAGTTCGACGGCCTCGGCAGGGGTGTGGGATGGATGGTTGGCGTGGCCCGCGATGATCTGGGCTCCGCTGCCTTCCTCGGCGAGTTCGCGAAGCAGGCGCGCTGTCGCCGACGCGCTGTGGATGATCGCTGGCACTCCGAGCCGCGCCGCGGCCCGCACGCCCTCGCGGATGCCCTCGAGGGCGGGCGCCACCGA
>NZ_JBKZWT010000304.1:0-4370 GCF_047759905.1 Sinomonas sp. G460-2
CCCCGCCGCGCAGGCGGCGAGGGCCAGACTCGGGCGTCTCGCGAGGAGCGTCAGAAGGCGTTAGCCCGCGTACGGGTCCGCGATGCTGTACTTGTCCCGCCGCACGATGCACCCGCCTCGGGTGCCTTAGCCCGCGTACGGGTCCGCGATGCTGTACTTGTCCCTCCGCACGATGCACCCGCCTCGGGTGCCTTAGCCCGCGTACGGGTCCGCGATGCTGTACTTGTCCCTCCGCACGATGCACCCGCCTCGGGTGCGTTAGCCCGCGTACGGGTCCGCGATGCCGATGTACTGCGTCGTCGTGTATTCCGCGATGCCCTCGGCGCCGCCCTCTCGGCCTAGGCCGGACTGCTTGACGCCGCCGAACGGGGCCGCGGCGTTCGAGATGACCCCGGCGTTGAAACCGACCATGCCGTACTCGATCTGCTCCGCGACACGGAACATGCGTGCGTAGTCGCGGGTGTAGAGGTAGGAGGCGAGGCCGTACTCGGTCGCGTTGGCGAGGCGGATCGCGTCCTCCTCGGTCGCGAAGGTCGTGATCGGCGCGACCGGGCCGAAGATCTCGTTCTTGAGGATCTCGGCGTCGTTCGGCACGTTCGCGAGGACGGTGGGGGCGTAGAAGTAGCCGTCGCCGTCGATCAGCGCGCCGCCTGTGGCCACCGTGGCGCCCGCCTCGACGGCCTCCGTCACGAGCGCGTGGACGTCCTTGCGGGCGCCGCCGTCGATGAGCGGGCCGACCTTCGCGTCCGACTCGGTGCCCCGCCCCGTCTTGAGCGCACCCATCGCCGCGGCGAACTTGGCCGTGAACTCCTCCGCCACGGATTCCTGCACGAGGAAGCGGTTCGCGGCCGTGCAGGCCTCTCCCATGTTGCGCATCTTGGCCGCCATGGCGCCCTCGACGGCCTTGTCCAGGTCCGCGTCCTCGAAGACGATGAACGGCGCGTTCCCGCCGAGCTCCATCGAGGTGCGCAGCACGTTCTGGGCGGCATCCGCGAGCAGGCGCCGGCCCACCGGGGTCGAGCCCGTGAACGAGATCTTCCGCAGGCGGTGGTCCTTCAGGAGCGGGGCCGAGATGCCCGAGGCCGAGGACGACGAGACGACGTTCAGCACCCCGGCCGGCAGCCCCGCCTCCTGCATCACGGCGGCGAAGAGCTGCGTGGTCAGCGGCGTGAACTTGGCCGGCTTCACGACCATCGTGCAGCCCGCCGCGACGGCCGGAGCGATCTTGCGCGTGGCCATCGCGAGCGGGAAGTTCCACGGCGTGATGAGCAGGCACGGGCCGAGCGGCTTGCGCTGGACGAGGATCTTGTTCTTGCCCTCGGGAGTCGTGACGTAGCGGCCGTAGTCGCGCACGGCCTCCTCGGAGAACCAGCGCAGGAACTCGGCGCCGTACGTGACCTCGCCCCGGGACTCGGCGAGCGGCTTGCCCATCTCGAGCGTCATGAGGAGGGCGAAGTCCTCGGCGCGCTCGGTCACGAGCTCGAACGCGCGGCGCAGGATCTCGCCCCGCTCGCGCGGCGCGGTGCGCGCCCACGCAGCCTGGGCGGCGTCGGCGGCGTCGAGCGCGGCCACCGCGTCCTCACTCGTCGCGTCCGCGATCTCCAGGAGGGTCTTCCCCGTCGCGGGATCCTCGACGGCGAACGTCTTCCCGCCCGTGGCGTCGCGCCACTCGCCGTTGATGAGCAGACCGGTGGGAACGCGGCCGAGAAGCTCGGCCTCGCGCTCGGGCGTGACAAGCCCTGTGGTGATGGCAGACATGTCGGCTCCTTTCGCCGTGCGGGACTCAGCGTCGGGTCCCTGGGATCGCCTTCCACGCTAGGCCTTGAGCGGCGCGAGTGTCTACGCACACCTGCATCACGGATGTAGTGCAGCGCTGTGCGAGTGCACAGCAGAGAACCCCGGATTTCCGCGGATTCCGGTCCCCACCCCTTGCGCCGCCACCTCCGCAGGGTCCCCACCCCTTGCGCCGCCACCTCCGCAGGGTCCCCACCCCTTACGCCACCACCTCCGCAGGGTGAGCGGACGACGGCGGGCGCCCACCCGCCGTCGTCCGCTCACCTCAGGGCACCGGGCGTCGGCCGTGGCTAGTGCCGGGACTTCCCGACCGCGATTGACACCGACCCCTCGGAGCGCCGCGCACGACACGCCGACCCGGGCCGGAAAGCGAAGCCAGAACCGGTCGGAATCCGCCAATCCCTCCCTGACAACAGCCGACGTTTCGCACGAAAGCGCACCTTTCTCGCGAAAGCGCACCGTTCACGCGACGGCGGACCTTCAGACAAGTGGAAACGTGCGCTCTCGCACGTAACCTGCGCTCTCGCCAAAGGGCGCGGACGACGGCGGGCGCCCACCCGCCGTCGTCCGCTCACCTCCGGGCGCCGCGCGTCGGCCGTGGCTCCTGCCGGGACTTCCCGACCGCGATTGACACCAGCCCCTCGGCGCGCCGCGCACGACACGCCGACCCGGGCCGGAAAACGCAGCCAGAACCGGTCGGAATCCGCCCATCGCTCCCTGACAACGGCCGACGTTTCGCACGAAAGCGCAGCTTTTTCACGAAAGCGCACCGTTCACGCGACGGCGAACCTTCAGACAAGTGGAATCGTCCGCTCTCGCACGTGAACTCCGCTCTCGCCAAAGGGCGCGGACGACGGCGGGCGCCCACCGGCGGCGGGCAGATCGCCTCACCGGGCCGCGAGAACCGCCGCGTACAGCTCCCGCTTGCTCGCGCCGGCATCACCCGCGACCGCGGCCACGGCGTCCTTGAGCCGCGCCCCGCTGTGCACGAGGGCGTTGACCTCGGCCACGAGATCCTGGGCGCTCGCGGGCTCCGCCTCGGGCGCGCCCTCGACGACGACCGCGATCTCCCCCCGCACCTCGTTCTGCTCGGCCCACGCAGCGAGCTCGCCGGCAGAGCCGCGGAGCACCTCCTCGTACGTCTTGGTGAGCTCCCTGCACACCGCGACGCGCCGCCCGGCGCCGAAGCCGTCCGCAAGCGCCCGCAGCATCGCCGGCAGCCGGTGGGGGGCCTCGAAGAAGACCATCGTGCGCCGCTCGCCCGCGAGCTCGGCGAGCCGGCTCGCGCGTTCCCCCGCCTTGCGTGGCAGGAAGCCGTCGAAGCAGAAGCGGTCGGTCGGCAGCCCGGACAGCGCGAGCGCCGTGAGCACCGCCGACGGTCCAGGCACGGCCGTCACCGTCAGCCCCTCCGAGACGGCGGCCTCGACGAGGCGGTACCCGGGGTCGGAGACGGCAGGCATGCCCGCGTCCGTCACCAGCAGCACAGTCCGGCCCGCACGCACGTCCTCGAGCAGCTCGGGCGTCTTCGAGGCCTCGTTGTGCTCGTGATAGCTCAGAATCCGCCCGGTCGGCTGGACTCCGAGTCCCTGGACCAGGCGATGCAGCCTGCGCGTATCCTCGGCCGCAATGACGTCGGCCTCCCCGAGCAGTTCGATGAGGCGCCGGCTCGCGTCGCCGAGGTTGCCGATCGGGGTCGCCGCGAGCACCACACGTCCGGGTCCGGGCTCAGTTTCACGCACCCGCCCAGCCTACGCCGGTAGCATGGGCCGGGATGAGCGCCCCCACGGACACCCGCGAGCCCGAGCTCGGCTGGAACACGCGCCGCCGGTGGGTCATCGCTCCGCCGGCCCCGCCGCGCGTCGTCGACGAACTGCGGGAGCGCCTCCTCGGGCCGCTCGACCGCTGGCGCGACTGGCCAGCACTCCAGCGCACGCTGTACTGGGCGATCCCGCTTGCGAGCGCGGTCATCGCGGGCCTCCTGCGCTTCACCGACCTCTCCCGCCCGCACAGCCTCATTTTCGACGAGACGTACTACGTCAAGGACGCGTACTCATACCTCCAGTTCGGGTATGAGCGGAACTGGGGCGACGACGCGAACGCGAAGTTCATCGTGGGCGACTTCAGCAGCCTCCAGTCGACGCCCGAATATGTGGTCCACCCGCCCGTGGGCAAGTGGATGATCGCGTTCGGCATGTGGCTCTTCGGCCCGTCGAGCTCATTCGGCTGGCGCTTCTCGGCCGCCCTCGTCGGGACCCTCTCGGTCGCGCTCACGGCGTGGGCTGCGTATAAGCTGTTCCGCTCCCCCATCGTCGCCGCGGCGGCGGGCGTGCTCCTCGCCGTGGACGGCCACCACATCACGATGTCCCGCATCGGGATCCTGGACGTCTTCCTCTCGTTCTGGCTCTTGGTCGCCTTCTGCGCCTTGCTCAAGGACCGCGACGACGGACGACGGCGGCTCGCGGCCCGGCTGGGAGCGCTCGCCCGGCCGGATGGGAGGGATCCCGGGCGGGCGAGGATCCCTGCGACGGCGCTCGCGACCGGTCCGTGGCTTGGCATCCGGTGGTGGCGCGTCGCCG
>NZ_JBKZWT010000305.1:0-4357 GCF_047759905.1 Sinomonas sp. G460-2
GCCGTGACGGTCTCCCGGCCGGGCGCCAACCCGCCCACCCGGGCCGAGTTGAGGGAAAACCTACCGCTCTGACCAAGCCGCTGCCGCGGCCGTCGCTGCCGCCGCCTACCACCCGCAGGAGACCCCATGGCCAAGCACAACCCCTACAGCGACCTCCCCGAGGTTGAGCCGTTCACGGTCACGTCCGCGGACATCGCCGACGGCGAGACGCTCAGCGCGAACCAGGTGAGCGGCTTCTTCCAGGTTCCCGGCGGCAGGGACCTCTCGCCGCAGCTCGCGTGGTCCGGCGCGCCCGAGGGCACGAAGAGCTACTGCGTGACGGTCCTCGACCCGGACGCGCCGACCGGCAGCGGCTTCTGGCACTGGGCCGTTGCGAACCTGCCCGTGACCGCGGACGAGCTGCCCGAGGGCGCGGGCGGGAGCGCCGACGGCATGGGCCCCGCCGATTCGGAGGCGAGCCTGCCCGAGGGGGCCTTCGAGCTCAGGAACGACGCCGGGTACGCGGGCTTCGTGGGAGCCGCGCCGCCACAGGGGCATGGCCCGCACCGGTACATCGTCACGGTGCACGCCGTCGACGTCGAGCGCCTCGACATCGTCCCCGACGCGTCGCCCGCGCTCCTCGGCTTCAACCTGTTCTTCCACACTCTCGGCCGGGCGCAGCTCACCGGCTACTTCGAGATCCCGTGAGGCTCGTCGCGAGCGACATCGACGGCACGATCCTGAGCCGCGAGGGCCTCATCTCCGAGCGCACGGTCCGCGCGTTCGAGGCGTGCGAGGCGGCCGGGGTCGCGGTCGTGTTCGTGACGGGCCGCCCCGCGCGCTGGCTCACGCCGCTGAGCGAGCAGCTCGAGCACACCGGGACGGTCATCTGCTCGAACGGCGCCCTCGTGTTCGACCTCGCGACGATGGCCGTCGTCTCGTCGCGGGCCATCGCGCGGGCCACGGTGCTCGAGGTCCTCGACATCGTGCACGGCCTGTACCCGGAGTCGGTCTTCGCGGCGGAGACGCCCGCGGAGTTCTTCATGGAACCCGGTTTCGTCGAGGCCCGCCGCGAGCACGAGCTCGAGCACGTGCGGCAGGGCGAGATCGAGGACCTCGTCGCGGCCGACGACGTCGTGAAGTTCATGGCCAAGATCGAGGGCCACTCCGCCGAGGACTACTTCCACGCTGTCGCGCCGCACGTGGCGCACCTCGTGTCCATCACGCACTCGGCGCTCGACGTCACGATGCTCGAGATGGGTCCCCTCGGCGTCAACAAGGCCGTGACGCTGGCCGAGTACGCCCACGCGCTCGGCATCCCGCCGCAGGACGTGGTCGCGTTCGGGGACATGCCGAACGACGTCGAAATGCTCACCTGGGCCGGCGAGGGCTACGCGATGCAGTCGGGCCATCCGCGCGCGCTCGCCGCGACAACGCTGCACGCCCCGGGGATCGAGGACGACGGCGTCGCCCAGGTTCTCGAGCGAAAGCTCGCCGAGGCGCGCCGGGCTGGGTAGCCCGCGCAGCGTGAGCGTGGCCGGCGGGGCGAACGGGTCTCGGGATTCCGACCGGGATTGACCCCTGAAGAGGCAGAATCGGCGGCGCGTCGCGAAGACACGCCGCCGAAGCCGGTGCAGTCCCGGTCGGAATCGGTGCGGCTTATTTGGCCGAGGCGGCGAGAACGGCCTCCACCGACGCCTTGACGTCCTCGAGCTCGGTCATGAGCGCGTCGTCGACGCCGGGGACCCGGAGGAGCTCCGCCCTGACGTTGCCGCCCTCGATGGTGTACTCGACGATGCCGAGCTGCTGAGTCACGGGGTCGCCGAGACCGAGGTCGCCCGCGCCGGCCATGAACGCCGTGCTCGGGGCCCAGACCTCAAGCGCGCCGCCGCGCTGCTTCGTGCGGAAGCAGTGGAGATGGCCGGTGCCCACGGACTTGAGGTTCACGCGCTCGAGGTGCTCGAGGAGGAGCGCGCCGGATTCGCGGATGTCGAGGTTGTGGTCGCTGTTCTCGACGACCGTCCAGATCGGCTTGTGCTGGAAGAGCAGGACCGGGCGCTCCGAGCCGATGCCGGCCACGGTCTCCTCGATCCACTCCCACTGCTGCGCCTCCTCGTCGATCCCCGAGCCGAACAGCTCGCTGTTGAGGCCCAGGAGCGTGACCTCGCCGACGTCCACGCGCCACTGCGCGGGGCCGAACACGTTCGTGAACGCCTCGACGCGCTCCGACGTGACGACCTGGCCCTGCCACGCGTGCTCGGCGGGCTCGCCGATGTCGTGGTTGCCGGGGAGCACGCGGTACGGGGTGCGCAGCCCGGAGAGCAGGCCGTGCGCGTGATTGCGGTCAGCGGCGCTGTCGGGATCGATCACCTGGACGTCGCCGGTGTGGACCACGAAGTCCGGGCGCAGCACCGTGTCGATGTAGTCGATGACCTTGCGCGTCGCAGCCGTCGTCGACTCGACGGATGCGCCGAGGTGGGTGTCGGAAATCTGGGCGATCTTGAGGGTGTTCACGGCATTCTCCTGATGTGCAGTGGGGGACGGGGGTGGCTACTTGAGCCCCGAGCGCACGAAGGCGTCCACAACGTAGCGCTGGAGGAAGATGTAGATGAGGAAGATGGGGAGGCACGCGATCGTGCTGGCCGCCATGATCGCGCCCCAGTTGTTGCCCTCGGCCCCGAGGAATGCGCGGATGCCAACCTGGATGAGCGCCGTGGACTTCTGCATGATGAGCGTGGGCCAGAGGTACTCGTTCCACGCGCTGATGAACAGCATGATCGCGAGCGCCGCGAGGGCCGGGCGCAGGTTCGGCACGACGACCTGCCACAGCGCCTGCCACGACGAACGGCCGTCCATCTGCGCCGCGTCGAGGAGCTCCTTGGGGAACGACTCGAGGTGCTGGCGCAGCATCATGACCGCGAACGCGGAGCACAGCTGCGGGAGCACGACGCCGGCCACGGTGTTGAGGAGGCCCAGCTGCGAAACGAGCAGGTAGTTCGGGATCATCGTGACCTGGAACGGCACGAGCCACGAGCCCACGAACAGGAGGTACAGGACCTTCTTGCCGCGGAAGCTCCACCGCGCGAAGCCGTACGAGGCGAGGATCGCCACGAGGAGCTGCGCCGCCGCGAGGGTCAGGGCCATGCCGAACGTGCTCGCGAGCATGCTGCCGATCGGGATCTGCCGCCACACCGTCACGAAGTTCTCGAGGCTCACGGGTCCGGGGAGCGGGTTCGTGGACAGCGCGTCATCGTTGGGTCGGAACGCCGTGACGAACATCCAGTAGACCGGGTAGATCGACACGAGCGCGAGGACCGCGAGGAGGGCGTGTGCGGGCAGGCTCGCGAGGGCCTTGCGGCGCGCGCGGGCGGCGAGCCCGCGCTGGGAGGAGGCTGCGCCGTCGTCCGTCGTCTCGCGAGCCGTGCCGGGGCCGGGCTGCGCCGAAGGAGTCAGGACGGGCGGAGTGGTGAGCACGAAAGCCACGGTGGGGTCCTTCTGATCAGTTGTCGTGGAAGCTGAGCTTCTCGGAGAGCTCGACGAACACGAGTGCCACGAGGCCGAAGCCGACGAAGAAGAGCATGCCCGCGGCCGAGGAGAGGCCCGCGTCGAAGTTGCGGAAACCGAATTGGTAGAGCAGGTAGTAGATGTTGGTCGAGGAGTTGCCCGGCCCGCCCTGGGTCACGAGGTCGATGATCGGGTACGTCCATTGCGCCGAGAGCGGGATGGTCATGAGCGCGAGGAACACGAGCGACGGCGAAAGCAGCGGGAGGATGATCCGCCACGTGATCTGGCGCTGGTTGGCGCCGTCGATCGACGCGGCCGCGGCGTAGTCCGGGCTGATGCCCGCGAGGCCCGCCGAGACCACGAGGACGCCGAAGCCGAGCATCTGCCAGCCGACGATCACGATCACGGACGCCATGGACGCGTTGGGGTCGCGGAAGACGTTGTCCATGGGCATCCCCAGGGTCGCCGCGATCGCGGGGATCGTTCCGCTCTCGGGGGCGAAGAGCCAGCGCCACACCGCGCTCGTCGCGACCGGTGTCACGAGGAATGGGACGAAGATGAGCGCCTGGTAGAGCGTGCGGGCCTTGCCCTGAACCCGGCGGGAGAGGAGCGCGAACACGACCGGCAACGCGACCGAGATGCCGAGGAACGCCACGATGTACATGACGGTGTTCTGGAGCGCCTGGTGGAGCTCGGGCAGGCTCAGGACCTTCGCGTACTTCTGCACGCCCACGAAGACCTTGGGCCGCGTGGGGATGAGGTTCCAGTCCTGGAACGAGAGCCCGGCCGATTGGACGAGCGGCCAATACGTCCACAGGAGCAGGAGGATCACGGCGGGGAGGACGTAGAGGTACGGCACCCACGCGCGGCCCGG
>NZ_JBKZWT010000306.1:0-4339 GCF_047759905.1 Sinomonas sp. G460-2
AGCCGTTGGCCCCGGCCGCGGACGACGACGAGCCGTTCGTCCCAGCCAAGCGGTACCGCATGGCGCGGTTCACCAAGGTGCTCGTGTGTGCCTGCCTCGTGCTCGCGGGCGCGCTCGGCGGTGCCGCAATCCAGAAGGCCGTCGACGCACGCAACGGGACCGGCACAACCGGACGCAACTTCTCCCAGTTCGCGCCCGGTGCCGGGACCGGCGCGAGCGCGGGCACGGGCCAGAACGGATCTGGCCAAAACGGAACTGGCCAGAACGGATCAGGCCAGGGCACCGGCGGCTTTGGCGGGCGGACCCAGGCGAGCCAGGGCGCCACCGCCCCGACGGCGCCCGCGGTCGCGCCGTAGGGCCGCTCGGCCGGCGACCCGCGAGGGGAGGGGACCCCACAACCCCCGGGACGGGACCCCACAACCCTCGGGACGGGACGCCACAAGTTTGCCCGTCTCACTCAGTGCTGTACCATGTCCAATGCAAGGTGCCGTTCGTTAGCTGAGGCTCCTTCGCGTATACAAGCCAGCGACCCTAAACGTCGAGAGACGCCACCGGTCAGGACAGGCTGCCCCGGGCTAAGGGGCAACCCCGATTGGCTCCCTCCACCCAGGAGGGTCACGACGCGAAGTGCCAAAGGTCTTACGAGGAAGGGCCCCCCGGCAATCTGGCCGGGGCCTCCGGAGGCACGTGAAAGACGAGCGCAGGAGGTGACTGTCCGTGTCAAGCGGCGATAGTAGTACCTCCTTGCGTACCCCCTGAGCCTTCCGCTCAGAGCACTCTTCCTCTTTCCACCACGCGCGTCGATCCGGCCCAGCCCCGGGTGACCTCGGCGTGCCCGCTTCACAAACCCCGACCACCGTCGGGAGGAAGCAGGTCCCCATGATCAAGACCTCTCTCACCCGTGCCCACCGCCCTACCACGGCCAAGATCCAGCCCCAGACAGTCGGCCACAGCGGCCCCGTCACGGGCGCCTCCGCCGTCCTCGATTCCGCGCACGTCGGCGACATCAAGGGCGCCTTCGGCACCATCCGCCTCGATGACACCTCCACCTCGAAGAGCTGGAAGGCCCGGCTCAAGACGCTCCTGGCGATCATGGGCCCGGGGCTCATCGTCATGGTCGGCGACAACGACGCCGGCGCCTTCGGCACGTACACGCAGGCCGGCCAGAACTACGGCACGGGCCTCCTGTGGACGCTTGTGCTCCTGGTCCCCGTCCTCTTCGTCAACCAGGAGATGGTTCTCCGGCTCGGCGCCGTGACGGGTGTTGGCCATGCCCGGCTCATCCTCGAGCGCTTCGGCAAGTTCTGGGGCGCGTTCAGCGTGATCGACTTGTTCATCCTCAACGCGCTCACGATCGTGACCGAGTTCATCGGCATCAGCATCGGTCTCTCCTACCTTGGTGTGCCTCAGATCCCCGGAATCGTCATCTCCGCGCTCGTGGTCATCGGCGCGACGAGCACCGGCTCGTTCCAGCGCTTCGAGCGCGTGTGCATGGTCCTCGTGTTCGGTTCGCTCCTGCTCGTCCCCATCTTCTTCCTCAGCAACCCCGACTACGGCCAGATCGCGCACGACTTCGTGGTGCCCGGCATCCCCGCGGGCTCGAACATCGCCGACGTGACGCTGCTCATCATCGCGATCGTCGGCACGACCATTGCGCCCTGGCAGCTGTTCTTCCAGCAGTCCTACGTGATCGACAAGCGCATCACTCCGCGGTACATGAAGTACGAGAAGGCCGATCTGTGGATCGGGATCCTCATCGTGGTCCTCGGGGCCGGCGCGATCATGGCGTTTACCGCCTTCACCTTCGCGGGCAAGCCCGAATTCGGGCAGTTCACCGACGCGGGCGGCGTGGCGCAGGGCCTCGAGAAGTACGTCGGGCACATCGCGGGCATCCTGTTCGCCCTGGCCCTCATCGACGCGTCGATCATCGGCGCGGCAGCCGTGGGCCTCTCGACGTCGTACGCTCTCGGCGACGTCCTGGGCCTCAAGCACTCCCTGCACCGCAAGGTGAGCGAGGCGAAGGGTTTCTACGCCGCGTTCGCGGGCATCATCCTCATCTCGGCGGTCATCGTCGTCATCCCGGGAAGCCCGCTCGGCCTCCTCACCGTAGGCGTCCAGGTCCTCGCGGGCGTCCTGCTGCCCTCCGCGACGCTCTTCCTCCTGCTGCTGTGCAACGACAAGCAGGTCATGGGTCCGTGGGTCAACGGCAAGGCCATGAACGTCTTCACGTCCGCTGTGATCGCCGTGCTCGTGATCCTCTCAGTGGTCCTCACGACCGCGACCCTGTTCCCAGGTATCGACGGCGGCACGATCATCGCGATCCTCGGCGGCGGAGCCGGGCTGGTGATCGTCGCGGGCGTGGCGCTTGCTGCCTTCCGGGTCCGCGCGCGGCTGCAGGGCAAGGTCACGGAGGAGCCCGCCGTCGACCGCTCGGAGCGGCTCACGTGGCGCATGCCGCCCATCGCGCTCCTCGAGCGCCCGCAGCTCTCGCTCACCCGCCGGATCGGCCTCGGGGTCCTGTGGGTCTACCTCATCGTCGCGATGGCCCTCGTGATCGTCCGCGTCGTCCAACTGGCCCTCGGCGCCGCCTGACCTTTTCTCCCCATTCCCTCGGGCGTGACGTACAGTCACCTCGAGCGGACTGACGTGCTCCGAAAGGCACCCCATGAACGTTGCAACCCAGACTCTGTCCCTGTCCACGATCCTGCGCCACCCGGTGACCGACTCCGAAGGCCTGCGTATGGGCACGCTCGCGGACGTCATTATCCGGCTCCGCGAGAACAACTACCCCCTCGTGACCGGCCTCGTCGTCGCCGTCGGCGGCGCGCGGGTCTTCGTCTCCGCCGCCGACCTCGCCGCGCTCACGCCCGAGCGCGTCGACCTCGGCAGCACGAGCGTCAACCTCGGCGAGTTCACGCGGCGCGAAGGCGAGGTCCTGCTCTCCGAGGATGTGCTCGGCCACCGTCTCATCGACCTCTCCCGCGTCGCGTTCGTCAAGGCGTACGACGTCAAGCTCACCCAGGTCCTCGACGGCTGGACCGTCACGGGCCTCGACGTGCACCGCCGCCGCTGGCTGGGCCTCGGCCCGCGCCACGCCGCGCACGACGTGCGCGACTGGCAGGACTTCGAGCCGCTCATCGGCCACTCGGAGTCGGCGCGTGTCCGCCATGCCTCGGCGCGCCTCCCCGAGCTCAAGCCCGCTCAGATCGCGGACATCATCGAAGAGGCGAACGAGAACGAGCAGGACGAGCTTCTCGCGCAGGTCCACTCCGACCCCGAGCTCGAGGCGGACGTCTTCGAGGAGCTCGACGAGGACAGCCAGTCCGAACTCTTCCGCGACCGCTCCGACGCCGAGGTCGCGGAAGTGCTGGGCCGCATGCAGGCGGACGACGCCGCTGACGCGCTCATGGACCTCCCGCAGGAACGGCGCAAGTCCGTGCTCAACCGGCTACCCGAGCCGCAGCGGGCCACCGTCCACCGCCTGCTCGGCTACCACGACCTCACCGCGGGCGGGCTCATGGGGACCGACTTCATCGCCCTCCCCGCGACGGCGACGGTCGGGGACGCCCTCGCGGCGGTCCGGGCCGCAAGCGCCCTCCAGGCCCAGGCGCTCGTGACGTTGTACACGGTGCGCGCGGACGGGACGCTCGACGGCGCGCTGAGCCTCGTCCAAGCCGTCCAGACGCAGCCCGACCGGCTGCTCGCAGACGTCGCTGACACCGACGTCGTGGTCGCGTCTGCCACTGACGACGTCGTCGACGTCACCACGCGCATGGCGGACTTCAACCTGCTCTCGCTGCCCGTCCTCTCCGACGATCGGCGCATCATCGGCGTGATCACGGTCGACGACGCGCTCGAGGCGGCCATCCCCGAGGACTGGTCCCAGCGCGAGACAAACCACCGCGAGACCGGCTCCGAATAGTCCTCGAAGGTGACGTGGAAGGGGGCGTCGGATTCTGTCCGTCGCCCTCTTCTACGTACAGTAGATGTCGATCCCCGGCGTCCAGCGAAAGGCGGTGCGAGCATGCGTGCGCTGTTCCGGCTCTCGCGCGCCGCCGTCGTCGCGGGCTCCACGGTCCTTCTTGCCGCAGGGGCACACACCGCCGCGGGCGGCGCCCTGCCGGACCCGCTCGTCCTTGCGGCCGTGCTCGCGCTCGTCCTGGTCGGCGTCATGCCGCTCTCGCGGCGGAGGATCTCGGCGCCCATGATGGTCGCGGTGCTGTCGGCGACCCAATTCGCGCTGCACGAGGCCTTCGGGATCCTGTCCGAGACGTCCGCCAGCGCCCCAGCGCTAGCACCGGGTGGCGCGCACGTGCACATTCTCGGCGCGGCCGGGGCC
>NZ_JBKZWT010000307.1:0-4336 GCF_047759905.1 Sinomonas sp. G460-2
GACGGCGGGAAGTCACCTCGTTGCGGCGAAGTCACCCAGTGGTGGGCTGCAGTTACCTCCTCGCCGAGAAGTCGGCTAGTGGGTGACTTCTGTGCGAGAAGGTAACTGCCCCAATCCGCGGCTCTGCCAATCCGTGTCTCTGCCGAGCAGTTGCCCTCAACACATCCCGGGCCGGGCGTTCTCCACATACGAGGCTTCGGCCCGGCGCGCACGCGTGGCGATCGGCAAGACTCAAACCATGGACCCGCTCGCGTACCTCGTCGACAGCTCTCTTCGGTTCGTCGATGCCGCCATGGACCCGAGGGCTGGGTTCGACGCCGGGCGGCTCGTCCGGCTACGCCGCGGCTTCTACGTCCCGACCTCCGTGTGGCTTCGGGCACCTCCTCATGCACGATTCCAGATGGCTGTCTCCGCGTACGCGCGGGCGCACCCAGGAGCCGTCTTCTGCGGCGAGACCGCCCTCTTTCTGCATGGGTTGCCGGTCGTGAAGGCTCCGCTCAACCTTGACGCGGCCATCCGCTCCACGACAAGGCTCGGAATACGGCCCGGCACATTCGTGGTTCGTGGCTCCTCGGCTGATGCGCAGGCAGCCCGGCGAGCGCCGCCACCGCCCGTACGCCGGCACCACCACGACGGGATCGACACCGAGTTGGTCGGCGAGTTCAGCACCATGCCGGTCGTGACGGCCCTCGTCGAGGTCATGGCAAGGGGGAGGTTCGCGAGGGCGCTCGCTGTTGCAGACGGCTACCTTCGGCGACGCGCGGAGGGCTCTCTTCTTGACCTCGCCGACGTTACCGATGGCATCGCCGACCTCCGTGTCGCAACCCATCGGAGCAAGGCCGAGGCGGTGATGGCTCTCGCTAGAAGAGGGGCCGAGTCGCCCGGTGAATCGGTGAGCCGCGCCCTCATGCACTTGTTCGGGTTCCCTGAGCCGGTCCTCCAGCGGGAGCATCACGATGCGCAAGGCCTGATCGGGCGGACGGACTTCGCCTGGGACGTTGCGCCGGAACCGGTCGGTGAGTTCGACGGGTGGGGCAAGTACTTCCGCCGCGAGCTGACGGGCGGTGAGGACCCGCGCGACGTCATCCGCCGTGAGAAGCGGCGCGAGAATCGGCTGCTCGCATTGGGCCACCCGGTGCTTCGGTGGGACTGGGCCGACCTTGAACGACCGGAATCGTTCCGCAACAGGCTGCTCGAGGGCGGGCTCCGGGCCGGGCGGAGCCACCTTCTCCTTGACCCCAGTCACCTTCTCGGTGACCCCAGTCACCTTCTCGTTGAGAAGTTCGCTTGAGCGGGACTTGGCCGTGAGAAGGTGACTCGGGCGCGCGGTGAGATGACTGCGGCGGCGCCCCGACCGGGAGCCGGATAGTTGCGGCTATTCGCACGCCGGCGCGCCTGAGCAACGGACGACGGCGGGATCCCCACCCCGCTGGGAGGGGATCCCGCCGTCGTCCGTTGCCTTGCTGAGTGGCTACTTCCGCAGGTCCGCCGCGATCTGCTGCATGACGTGAGGGTCGGCGAGCGTGGTCGCGTCGCCCGGGTCGCGGCCCTCGGCCACGTCCTTGAGGAGGCGCCGCATGATCTTGCCGGAGCGGGTCTTGGGCAGCTCCGGCACCACGAGCACGTGCCTGGGCTTCGCGATGGGCCCGATCTCCTTGCCCACGTGCGCGCGCAGGGTCGCGGGCGCGTCCTCGCCGTCTGGGACGTCGGCCTCGCCGCGCAGGATCACGAACGCGACAACCGCCTGACCGGTCGTCTCGTCGGCGGCGCCCACCACGGCGGCCTCCGCGACCCACGGGTGGGAGACGAGCGCGGACTCGATCTCCGTGGTCGAGAGCCGGTGGCCCGAGACGTTCATGACGTCGTCCACGCGGCCCAGGAGCCAGACGTCGCCGTCCTCGTCCTTCTTGGCGCCGTCGCCCGCGAAGTACATGCTGTCGAAGCGCGACCAGTACGTGTCCTTGTAGCGCTCGGGGTCGCCCCAGATGGTGCGCAGCATCGAGGGCCACGGCTCGCGGATGACGAGGAAGCCGCCGTGGCCGTTCGGCACGGGCTGGCCTGCGTCGTCGACCACGTCGACCGCGATGCCCGGCAGCGGGACCTGGGCCGAGCCCGGCTTCGTCGCGGTGACGCCGGGCAGCGGGGCGATCATGATCGCGCCCGTCTCGGTCTGCCACCACGTGTCGACGATCGGGGCCTTGCCTCCGCCGATCACCTCGCGGTACCACATCCACGCCTCGGGGTTGATGGGTTCGCCCACGGAGCCGAGCACGCGGATGCTCGTGAGGTCGTAGCCGTCCGGGATCTCCCGGCCCCACTTCATCATGGTGCGGATCGCGGTGGGGGCGGTGTAGAGGATCGAGACCTTGTACTTCTGGACGATCTCCCACCAGCGGCCCTGATGCGGCGAATCGGGCGTGCCCTCGTACATGACCTGGGTCGCGCCGTTGATGAGCGGGGCGTAGGCGACGTACGAATGCCCGGTGACCCAGCCGATGTCCGCCGTGCACCAGAAGACGTCCGTCTCGGGCTTGAGGTCGAACACCACGGAGTGGGTGTACGCGGTCTGGGTGAGGTAGCCGCCGGTCGTGTGAAGGATGCCCTTCGGCTTCCCCGTGGTCCCGGACGTGTAGAGGATGAAGAGCGGGTGCTCGGAGTCGTGGCCCACCGCGGTGTGCTCGGCCGAGGCTGCGTCCATGACGTCGGTCCAGTGCACGTCGCGCCCCTCCGTCCATGCGACGTCCTGGCCGTTGCGCTTGACGACGACGACGTGCTGGACCGTGTGACCCGGCGCGGCGAGGGCGTCGTCGACGGCGGGCTTGAGCGAGCTCGGCTTGCCGCGTCGGTACGTTCCGTCTGCCGTGACGACGAGCTTGGCCTCGGCGTCGTCGATGCGGCTGCGGAGCGCGTCGGCGGAGAAGCCGCCGAACACGACCGAGTGGATCGCGCCGATGCGCGCACACGCGAGCATCGTCACGACTGCCTCGGGGATCATGGGCAGGTAGACGGCCACCCGGTCGCCCTTGTGGACGCCCAGGGCTTCGAAGGCGTTCGCCGCCCGCTTGACCCGCTCGGTGAGGTCCGCGTAGGTGATCGTCTCGGTGTCGCCGGGCTCGCCCTCGAAATGAATCGCCACGCGGTCGCCGAGGCCGTTCTCGACGTGCCGGTCCAGCGCGTTGTAGGCCGCGTTGACCTCGCCGCCCACGAACCACTTCGCGAACGGGGCGTCGGACCAGTCGAGGGTCGCCTCGAAGTCCTTCGACCACGTGAGGCGGGTGCGCGCCTGCTCGGCCCAGAACGTGGTCCGATCCTCTGCCGCCGCGTAGATGTCCTCGTGGACGTTGGCGGCGGCCGCGAACTCAGGCGCGGGCGCGAACCGCCGCTCCTCGTGGAGCAGGTTTTCGAAGGCGTCCCCGTTGACGGTTTGCTGGGACATGGTGTCCTTTCGGCTCGATCCATTCGCAAGTCCAGACCGACGCGCCGGCCCCGCCCAAAGCCGCCACGGGCGGCCCCGAGCCTGTGAATCCGGACACAGTCGGCTGCCTGACGTCAACACTAGACCTTTGCCCGTAGCAGGGGAGTTGCGTGCGTCACATTGCCGCGCCGGGCGGGGGATTCTGCGCGACGGGCGGCGCGCTGGGAGCGCTCGGAGGCACGGTTTCAGGGCCGTTTCGGGGCCCCGTGACGTGCATCGATCCTCGTGAGGCGCTAGGTACCGCACAGGCGTTATGACTAGGCTGAGCCGCAAGGACGACCGAATGGAGCAGCCCATGTCTGATTCCCGTCAGGGTCCCTCGCGCGCCGATAGCGCGGAAACCGGACCCGAGAGCGAGCCCGCAAACCCGCAGTCCCCTGCTGCGCCGACCCCATCCGGACCGAAGAATGAGGCAGTGCTCGGGCCGTTCACGGCACGCGACCTCGCGATCTTCGGGGGTGTGCTCGTGACGTTCATCGGATCACTGCTCCCGCTCGTGCGGGGCGGCCTCATGAACCTGTGGAACGCCCAGCCCCTCTACTTCATTGCGATCGGCATCCTCCTGCCCATCGTGCTTGCGGGCCTCTTCGCATGGCGTCGGCTCGCGCCCGAGACCTCGATCCGCGTGGGCTCCCTCTCGCTCGACCAGTTCGCCTCGATCGTCGCGCTGCTCACGTGCTCCTATTTCTTCCTCTTCGTGGTCACGACGCCCAGCCCCGGCGGGGTTGTCGGCTTCGTGGGCGGCGCCGTCCTCGTCGCGTCGACGCTCTTCGCGCGCATGATCCCGCTGTTCGCGGGGGACTTCCTGGGCCGCCCCGAAGTGCCCGCGCCCGTTGTGGCCCGCGATGCCGTGCGCCCCGC
>NZ_JBKZWT010000308.1:0-4330 GCF_047759905.1 Sinomonas sp. G460-2
GACGAGCGCGAACGTGCTGAGGAGCTGCGGGCGGGAGTCGTCGCCCATGAGGCCCACCGCGAAGATCGCCGCGAGGATCACGAGCCCCACGACCGTGAGCCACGGGAAGCCCGCCATCCGCAGCGGGAGTTCCACGCCGTCCCGGTCCGCGCGGTGCCGCAGCACGAGCTGGGAGATGAGCGCCGAGCCCCACACCATGAGGCACGTCGAGCCCACGATGTTGAGCAGGACGGGCAGCACCTTGTCCGGGAACGCGATCTCGAGCACGGTCGCGACCACGCCGAACGTCACGCTCGCGAGTACCGCGAGGAGCGGAACCTGCGACTTCGTGAGCGACGCGAGGGCCCGCGGCGCCTCGCCGCGCTCGGCGAGCGAGAAGGCCATGCGCGACGCGCCGTACAGGTTCGCGTTGAGCGCTGAGAGGAGGGCGACGACGGCCACGAGCGTGATGGCGGTCGCGGCGCCCGGCATTCCGGCCGCGTCGAGGACGCCCGCAAAGGGGCTCTTGAGGCCGGCCGAACCCGCCGGGATGACCGCCGCGATGATGAAGATCGAGCCGATGTAGAACACGAGGATGCGCCACACGACCGTGCGGACGGCCTTGCCGACGCTGCGCGCGGGGTCACGCGTCTCCGCCGCGGCGACCGACACGATCTCGGTGCCGCCGAACGCGAACGCGACCACGAACAGCGCCGTCGCGATGCCCGCGAAGCCGTGCGGGGCGAAACCCGCGCCGGCGAAGTTCGCGAGGCTCGGGGAGGGGACCCCCGGGATCCAGCCGAACAGGAGCGCGGCGCCCACGAGCAGGAACGCGACGATCGCCGCAACCTTGAGCAGGGCGAACCAGAATTCGAATTCGCCGAAGTTCTTGACGCGCGTGAGGTTGACGGCCGTGAGCGCCGCGATGAACACGAGCGCCATGAGCCACACGGGGAGGGCGGGGAACACGGTCGCGAGGAGGCCCGCTGCGCCGAGGGCCTCCGCCGCGATGACGACGACGAGCTGGACCCACCAGAGCCAGCCGACCGTCGAGCCGGCCACTGGCCCGAGGGCGCGCGCCGTGTAGACGGAGAACGCGCCGCTCGTGGGGTTCGCGGCGGCCATCTCGCCGAGCGCCCACATCACGAGGATGATGAGCGTTCCGGCCACGAGGTAGGAGAGCAGGACGGCTGGGCCGGCGGCCTGGATTCCGGCTCCCGAGCCGATGAACAGGCCAGCGCCGATCGCGCTTCCGAGGCCCATCATGGTGAGCTGCCGGGGCTTGAGCGCTGCGCCGAGCGTCGACGTCGTTGTCGTGGTCGCTTCTGCAGTCTGCATAGGTGTCATTGACCCTCTTCGGTTCTTCGATGGCCCGCGCTGGGGTGTGTCGGGCCAGGGACGATGACGAGAATAGCGGGAATTCTCGCGCTTGTGTGGTGCGTATCACGGGGCTGAGCACTCTGTTGGCGCGTCGCGCCGGAGTCGACACGATCCTGAGCAGAATGCGCAGTCTATGTGTGAGGGTGCATCAATCTGTAGCATCGGCACGGAGGTCGGCGCCGGCGTCGGCTCAGGGAGGGAACCATGCGGATCGACGAACTCGACGCGAAGATCGTCCGGCTGTTCTCCGAGGAGCAGCGCATGTCCGTGCTCGAGGCGTCGCGGATCTTGAGGGTCGCGCGGGCCACCGTGCAGGCCCGGCTCGACCGCATGACCTCGAGCGGCGTGATCGGCAGCTGGGTTCCGCAGCCGGAGCCGCGCGCGTTCGGCTTCCCCGTTGTCGCGTTTTGCTTCCTGACCATCAACCAGGACCTCGGCCACGACGCCGTCTCGAAGGCCCTCGCCGACATCCCCGAGGTGATCGAGGTCCATACCGTGTCCGGCGACAGCGACCTCTTGGCCCGCGTCGCGGCGCGCTCCAACTCGGACCTCCAGCGCGTGCTCGACATCATGATGGCCACGCGGGCCGTGGTCCGGTCCTCGACCGTGATCGTGCTCAACACGCACTTCGAGGGGCGGACGCTCCCGCTGCTCGAGGCGGCGGCGCGCGGCTGACCCCCCGGCGGGCGGCGCTTCCGCCGCGGCCTAGTGGCGCACGTCACGGACGACGGCGCGCGTCACCTTTTGCTCCGAACCCCACCGAGGCGTATCATCACTTAGGGTCACGGTGACTTTAACTGGTGATGAACACAGCTGGCTGAAGCACCACCGGTTGGATCACCACTTGGATCACCACTTGGATTACCACTCGGAACACCACTCGGAACACCACGGGAGGAGGGCGCCATGAGCACGGTCTACGCGGGTCCCCTCGGGGCGAACGTTTCCGAGCGCGCCCAGCTCCCGCCGTCGTTGGCCATCTCCACGGTGATCTTTGGGCTCAAGCCGAGCCGTGCCGAGGGAAAGCCCACGCTGTGGCTTCCGCTCGTGCGCCGCGTCAAGGAGCCGTTCAAGGGCCAGTGGGCGCTGCCCGGAGGCCCACTCACGGCCCTGGAGTCCCTTGAGGACGCGGCCCGCCGCAATCTTCGCGAGACCACGGGGCTTGCCCCCGAATACCTCGAGCAGCTCTACGCGTTCGGCGGCCTTGACCGTGCGAGCCGCCCGGGCCGGTCCGCGCAGCGCGTCGTCTCGATCGTGTACTGGGCGCTCGTGCGGCCCACGGAGGCCGAGCTCCTCGCCGAGGGGGAGGAGACCGAGAACGTCGCATGGCACCGCGCCGACACCGCAGGCCAGGGCGAGGGCGGCCTCGCGTTCGACCATCGCGAGATCATCGACTACGCCCTGTGGCGCCTCCGCAACAAGATCGAGTACGCGCAGATTGCGTACCACTTCCTCGGCGAGACGTTCACGCTCGCGGAGCTCCGCGAAGTGTACGAGGCCGTTCTGGGGCGCCAGCTCGACCCCGCCAACTTCCGTCGCCAGCTCAAGTCGGTCCCGCAGATCGAGGCGACGGACCAGTTCCTCGAGGGCGGCCGCCATCGCCCTCCGCGGCTTTATCGGTACACGGGACCGCCGCTGTCTGTCCCGACCCTCGACCACCCCTTCCCTCCCACCCGCCCTTCGACCAGGAGCACGCCATGACCTCTGTCGCCACAGCCATCAACCTCATCACGCGTGACGAGGCGGAGCGACGGTCCACCGAGGGCCTCGACGGCGCGAGCACGTGCAGCTCGGACCTCGCGAAGGGCCCGTGGGAGTTCGACGCGGCAGAGGCCATGCGCGGGCTCCCGGAGTACGGGCCTGGCGCGTCGAGCGCCGACGTCGCCCCGGCGTCGACGCCGCGCCAGGGTCAACTCCCGCAGGAGTACAAGGACGCGAGCGAGGACGAGCTCAACGCCCGCATCCGCGCCGCGAAGGAGACCCTCGGCGACCGGGTCGTGGTGCTCGGCCACTTCTACCAGCGCGACGAGGTCGTGGAGCACGCCGACTTCGTGGGCGACTCCTTCCAGCTCGCAAACGCGGCCCTCACGCGCCCGGACGCAGAGGCGATCGTGTTCTGCGGCGTGCACTTCATGGCGGAGACCGCGGACATCCTCTCGCGTGACCACCAGGCCGTGATCCTGCCGAATCTCGCCGCGGGCTGCTCGATGGCGGACATGGCGGACATCGACTCGGTCCAGCAGTGCTGGGATCAGCTCGAGGAGCTCTTCGGCACCGAGCCGGACGCCGAGGGCCGCGTCCCGGTCATCCCGGTCACGTACATGAACTCGTCCGCGGCCCTCAAGGGCTTCTGCGGCGAGCACGGCGGCATTGTGTGCACGTCGTCGAACGCCGCGACCGTGCTCGAGTGGGCCTTCGAGCGCGGCCAGCGCGTCCTGTTCTTCCCGGACCAGCACCTGGGCCGCAACACGGCCAAGGCCATGGGCGTCCCGCTCGCGCAGATGCCGATGTGGAGCCCGCGCAAGGCGTGGGGCGGCACGGACGCCGAGACCCTCCGCGACTCCCGCGTGATCCTGTGGCACGGCTTCTGCTCGGTGCACCGGCGCTTCAACGTCGCGCAGATCGAGAAGGCCCGCGCCGAATACCCGGGCGTGCGCGTGATCGTGCACCCCGAGTGCCCCATGGAGGTCGTCGACGCCGCGGACGAATACGGCTCGACGGACTACATCCGCAAGGCCATCGCCGCCGCGACCGAGCCGACGGTCTTCGCGATCGGCACTGAGGTCAACCTTGTGAACCGCCTCGCGGCCGAGTACCCGCAGCACACGATCTTCTGCCTCGACCCCGTGATCTGCCCGTGCTCGACGATGTACCGCATCCACCCCGGCTACCTCGCGTGGGTCCTCGAGGGGCTCGTCGGGGGCGAGGTCCGGAACCGCATCGAGGTTCCGGCCGGCGTCGCGGACACTGC
>NZ_JBKZWT010000309.1:0-4297 GCF_047759905.1 Sinomonas sp. G460-2
CGCGGAGCGCGGCGGAGCGGCGGCGCAGAAGGTTCGCGAGCTGCTCGGGGGCGTGCTGGCCGATTCCGTTCTTGAGTGCGTCGGGACGTCAGAGTCCATGGACCAGGCGCTGCGCTGCACGCGGCCCGGCGGGAGCCTCGGCTTCGTGGGCGTGCCTGCGGGCGGGGCCGAGCTGCCCATCGGGCTGCTGTTCTCGAAGAACATCTCCGTGGGCGGCGGTGCCGCCTCGACGCGCGCGTATCTGCCGGAGCTGCTGGCCGACGTCCTGTCCGGGGCAATCGAGCCCGGCCTCGTGTTCGATGCCGTCATGCCGCTCGAGGACGCGGCGGAGGCCTATGCGGCGATGGACGAGCGGCGCGCCATCAAGGTCATGCTGCGGCCCGCGGGGATCGGCTGATGGCCGGTGCGGGGGAGCTCGGGCTCGATCCGGGGACCGATCCCGGGTTCGATCCCGGCTTCGAGGCGGCCCTCGAAGCCGCGCGCGAGGGGTTCCGCGAGGGCGGGATCCCGATCGGGGCGGCGCTCGTCCGCGGAGGCGAGGTGATCGCCGTCGGCCATAACGACCGCGTCCAGCACGGCGACCCGATCGCCCACGGCGAGATGTCCGCGCTCCGCGCGGCGGGCAGGCAGCGGACGTATCGCGACACGGTTCTCTACACGACGCTCGCGCCGTGCGCGATGTGCGCGGGGACCATCATCCAGTTCAAGATCCCGCGCGTGGTCGTGGGGGAGGAGCGGACTTTCCCCGGCGAGCTCGAGCTGCTGAGGTCGCGCGGGGTCGACGTCGTGGTGCGTGACGACGAGCGCTGCGTCCGGCTCATGGAGGACTTTCAGCGGGATTCACCGGAGCTCTGGGCCGAGGATATTGCCGAAACATGACTTGCGGATCCGTGCCCTGAGCTGCTTAGGGTGTGAAAGGCACGTTGCATACCGACCGCACTGGGGACGGAAGTAGTTGCTCGTGCCGCGCGTCGCCGGCGGGGCCGTCCAGGCCTCCCGCCGTGCTCGCGCAGGCGCGCCTGGCTTGGGACGCACGGATTGAGCCGGGCGCGCCGCCTCCCGGGCTGCGTGGCGGAGACGCGGATCGCTTGGCGGGCGTCGGCTGCCGGAGTTCCCGGCCATTGGGCGCCCTTCCCCGCACTGGGGCCGCGGGCCCGCCGACCCAATGCGGGGATGCCGCCCCGATGCGGTCAAGGCTCCCCTGCGCTCAGGCGCCGTCGCGGTCCTGTGGCATCGTGGTCCCCGTGAACGCGGCTCGATCTGGATCAGCGGAATATTTTGACGGCTGGTACGCCAACATGCCCGGAAGCACGCGCCGCGACGAACTCAAGCAGCGCCACCTCGGGCTCCCGGCCGAGTTGTTGGCGACGAGCCTCCTGCCGTGGGACGGGATTGACGACGTAGTCGGGGCGCTGCGACTCGAGCCGGGAGGCCGGCTCGTGGACCTCGCGTGCGGGCGAGGCGGCTACGGCCTCGAGGTGGCCCGGCGCACGAGGGCGAGGCTCGTCGGCGTCGACTTTTCGCGGGAGGCCATCCGGCAGGCGAGCGAGGCCGCCGCTGCAACGGGGATCCCGGCCGAGTTCGCGGTCGGCGAGCTGGGTGCGACGGGACTGGACGAGGGATCGGCCGACGCGCTCATGTGCATCGACTCGATCCAGTTCGCGGCGACGGGAGCAACCTATCGCGAGCTGCGGAGGGTTCTCGTGCCCGGCGGCCGGGCCGTCATCACGACCTGGGAGGCCCTCGACCGGTCGGACCAAGGCGTGCCGGAACGACTGCGCCAGGTTGACGTCCGAGCCGGGCTCGAGGCCGCCGGGTTCACGAGCATCGACGTGCGGGAACCTCGGGTGTGGCGCGTGGCCGAGCGGAACATGTGGCTCGCGGCCTCCGAACTCGACCCCGCCGAAGGTCCGGACGTCCGTTCGCTCTATGACGAGGCCCTCCGGGCCCTCGCGGGTTTCGACCGCGTCCGGCGAGTCTTCGCCGTCGCAACCGCGCCCTGAACCAGCCGGAGCGGTTCGACGCCGAGGTGATCGCCGCCGTCGTCCCTACCCGCGGTACTCCGGGTTGGGGTGGTCCTGGCTGCTGAGGTCCCAGTTGAAGGTGACGTTGCCGTACACCGGGATGCCGCCCGCGTCCTTGATCCGCCGGGCCGTGTGGAGCATGTTCCAGGCCGCGAAGACCGTGTTGCGGGTTGTCCAGTGGTTCTGGGCGCCGCGGTTGTCGTCAAGGTATGACGGACCTGGGCCGGCCTCGCCGTTCCAATACGAGTCGGCCTGCGGCGGGATGGTGAAGCCGATGTGGCTGAGGGCGTACAGGAGTTGAGCCGCGCAGTGCTTCCCGCCGTCCTCGTTGCCGGTCACGATGACGCCCCCGACCTTCCCGTAATAGGACCACTGCCCGGCCGCGTTGAGCTCTCCCGACCAGCCGTAGAGCCGCTCGACGAGCTTGCGCGTCACGGAGGATTGGTCGCCGAGCCAGATCGGCGTGGCCATGACGACGATGTCCGCTGGCTCGATGAGGCTCCGGTAGATCTCGGGGAACTCGTCCGTGGCCCAGCCGTGCTCGCGCATGTCCGGGTAGACGCCGGGCGGGATGTCGTGGTCGACGCCGCGCACGACGTCGACGCGCGCGCCCACGCCCTCGAGCACGAGCTTGCTCACCGCGAGGAGCCCATCCGTGTGGCTCTGCTCCGGGCTTGGCTTGAGCGTGCCGTTGAGGTAGACCGCACGGAGGTCCGTGAAGTCGGTGGGATTGGCGGCGATCTCGGCGTCGATGAACTTCTGGACTGACTCCGGCAGCATGGCCGGCTCCTTCCGTCGGGGCCCCTTGGTTCCCCCGATGCTAGGCGGAGCGGCCGGGTGGCGGGAGGGGCGATGGAGGCCAAGTGTCAGTGCCCGCGGTAACCCGCCACCGAATCTCGGCGAGGTGAGCCACTTAGCTATTGTTTCGCTGCCTGCAGCCCGGCCCCGCACGAGCAGTTACCTTCTCGCCGAGAAAGTTGCCCTCAACGCGAACTCTGGGCGAGGAGATAACTGCTGCTCGCGAGGTCGCCGCCGAACGCTAGGCCGCCGCGCACCGTGAAGACGGCGTCACCCCGGCACCCGTCAGATTGCCTTCCCCGGATTCAGGATCCCTGCCGGGTCGAACGCCGCCTTGATGGCGTGCTGCAGCGCGAGTGAGGTCTCGCCGAGCTCCTCCGCGACCCACTCGCGCTTGAGCAGCCCGACGCCGTGCTCGCCGGTCAGCGTCCCTCCGAGTCGCTGCGCGAGGTGGAACATCTCGCCCAGGGCGGCCTTCGCGGGCCCGTCCGTGATCGACTCGTCCGGCTCGACAACGATCATGGGGTGTAGGTTCCCGTCCGCCGCATGAGCGACGCTGAAGATCCTCACCCCGGTCCGTCCTGCGATCTCCTCAAGCCCCGCGAACGCCTCCGCGAGCCGGTTGCGCGGCACGGCGATGTCGCCGATCGACACGCGGCCCAGGCGCTCGAGCGCGGGGATGGCGTCGCGCCGCGCTTTGACGAGGGCGGCGGCCTCGACAGTCCCCGCCGCCCGGTGAATCGAGCTCGCGAACGGCTCGATGGCCCGCACGATCTCGTCGAGCTCGAGGTGCGCGCCGTACCCATCGGTCTGCGAAAGCAGGAAAGCCCCGCCGAGCTCACGGTGCCGCGTCCCCTCGGCGCGGTCGACGGCGTCGAGCGTCGGCCCGTCCATGAGCTCGAGGATCGCGGGCTGGATCCGCGCGGCCGTGATGGCCGAGGCGGCCCGCCCGGCGGTCTCGACGTCCGGGAAGTACGCCGCGAGCGTCTCCGTTCGCACGGGACGGGGCCGCAGCCGCAGCGTCGCCTCGACGACGATCCCGAGCGTGCCCTCGGACCCGATGAGCAGCGCCGTGAGGTCGTAGCCGGTGACCCCCTTGATCGTGGACCGCCCGGTCCGCAGCACGCGCCCGTCGGCCAGCACCACCCGAAGCCCGAGCACCGACTCGCGCGTGACGCCGTATTTCGCGCACCACATTCCGCCGGCGTTCGTCGCGATGTTGCCCCCGATCGAACAGATCGCCGTGCTTGCGGGGTCCGGCGCGTAGAACAGCCCGAATTCGGCAGCGGCCGCGTTGACCTCGGCGTTGAGGACGCCGGGCTCCACCACCGCGACCATCTCCACCGGATCGATACTGAGGATCCGGTTCATGCCGCGCACGTCCACGACCACCTGCCCCGCGTGGGCGCTCGCCCCGCCCGCGAGCCCGGTTCCGGCCCCGCGCGGAACCACGGGAATTCCGCGGGCGTGCGCGA
>NZ_JBKZWT010000031.1:0-23060 GCF_047759905.1 Sinomonas sp. G460-2
CGCCCAGTGCGCGGCGCCGCGCTCCACGCGGTCCGCCAGGTCCCGGGGGCCCATGAGCGTGGTGGTGGGGATCATGACGGCGCCGAGCCGGATGCAGGCGAGGATGAGCTCCCACAGCTCGACCTGGTTGCCGAGCATGATGATCACGTGGTCGCCGGGGCGCACGCCCTGGTCGCGGAGCCAGGACGCGACCTGGCGCGAGCGCTCGGCAAGCTCGGCGAACGTGCGGCGCGTCGAGGTGCCGTCCTGCTCGACGATGACGAGTGCTGGCTGCTCGCCGCGCTCGGGGTCTGCTGCGAGCGCGTCGAACCAGTCGGACGCGAAGTTGAACTCCTCGAAGCGTGGCCACTCGAACTCGAGGCGCGCCAGCTCGTAGTCCCCGCGAAGGGCTAGGAGCCTGTCGCGCGCTGCCCGGAAGTCATCGGTGACGGTCATGGTGCGCCTTTCGCGTTACGCGGACCGGGCCGCCCTCGCCCGGTTGACCCAGTTTAGTGATCCACGTCACCGTGAAATATACTAGGACGTCCAAGGGTTCGGAAGCCTCCCCGCACAGCCGCGGGCGAGGCGACGGACCGCGAGGGGACAGGGGCGTCACATGCTCAACGCACTTGCACGGGAGGCCGCGCCGGAAACCCCGGCGTCGGGATCGCCGGAATCGGACCCCGCGGCCAGCGCGCCGCCGTTCGAGGACGCGGACCTGTTCCGCGCCGTCGAGCTCCTGCCCGAGGACGAACGGAGGCGGTACCACGCAACGCGCGAGTACCTCCAAGCCGAGGTGCGGCCCGCGAGCATCGGGTACTGGAACCGCGAGGAGTTCGCGGCGGAACTGCTCCCAGGCCTTGCGGCGCACGGCCTCGCCCGGCTGCAGACCGACGGGAGCTCCGCCCTGTTCAAGGGCCTCATGTACACCGAAGTGGCACGAGCCGACGTCTCGCTCTCGGCGCTCGTCGGAATCCACAACGAGCTCATCCTCGGCATGATCGACGCGCTCGGTTCGGACGAGCAGAAGCGCCGCTGGGTGCCCGGCCTCGAGCGGTTCACGTCGCTCGGCGCGTTCGCCCTCACGGAGCCCGAGCACGGATCCGATATCGCGCGCGGGCTCGAGACGACCGCACGGCGGGACGGGGACGGCTGGGTCCTCAACGGCGCGAAGCGATGGATCGGCTCTGGGACCGTTGCGGACTTCGCCCTCGTGTGGGCCCGCGACACCACCGATCACGAGGTGAAGGCGTTCATCGTCGAGACCGACAGCCCGGGGTTCACGGCCACGAAGATCTCGAACAAGATCGGCCTCCGGATCATCCAGAACGCCAACCTCGGGCTCGAGGACGTCCGCGTTCCCGAGGCGAACCGGCTGCCCGGGGCCACCGACTTCTCCCGCGCCAATGAGCTCCTCCGCGACTCGCGCGCGTGGGTCGGCTGGCAGGCTGCGGGGATCCAGCTCGCCGCGTTCGACGTCGCCCGTGCGTACTCCCTGCAGCGGCGGCAGTTCGGCCGCGAACTCGCGTCCTTCCAGCTCGTCCAGCAGCAGCTCGCCGAGATCCTCGGCAATGCGCACGCCTCGCTCGCCCTCATGGTCGCACTCGCCCGGCTCCAGCAGGACTGGCTCCTCGAGATGCCTCAGGCCGCGCTCGCGAAGTCCACGACCACGCGTCTGGCCCGCGCATCCGTCGCGCTTGGCCGCTCGCTACTCGGCGGGAACGGCATCTCAAGCGATTTCGAGATGGGGAAGCTGTTCGGCGACGCCGAGGTGCTCTACACGTACGAGGGCAGCTACGAGATCAACTCGCTCATCGTCGGGCGGGCCGTGACGGGACGGTCTGCGTTCGTGTGAGGGCTGCCTTCGTGTGACGCACCCGCGTCGCATAGGCGCCCCCTCGGGCGGCGCGCTGGGAGGCTCTGGCGCGCATCGACGCAATCCGTCTACGGTGCCGTTATGGAACAGAGCGACCGCGTCCCACCGCCCGCGGCCCCGTACGGCGATGACCCGGGGCTCGAGGAGGGGTACAACCAGGACCCGGGATACGGTCACAACCAGGAGTCCTTCCTGCTCCACCAGCCCCACGACGGCGACGACGACGCGAAGGAGCCCCCGCACCGCGAGCGGCGACGGCGGGTGAGCGGGATCGGGCTCGGCCTCGGCTCGGCGGGCGCCGCCGGGATTCCCGACGCCGAGGGCCACGCCCACACGGGCTTTGGCGACACCGACCGGGATTGACGCGGAATTGACTGAACCCATGCACAGCACGGACTCCACTCAGCGCCTCGCGACCGAAACGAGCAACGAGGTCACCCTGCGCTTCCTCGCCGCGCCGACTGACGTGGGCCATTCGGGCTCGGTCGACGCGGGGACGGTGCTCGAATGGGTCGACAAGGCCGCGTACGCCGCGGCCGTCGGCTGGGCGAAGGCGTACTGCGTCACGGCGTACGTGGGGAACATCCACTTCGCGGACCCCGTGAACGTCGGCGACATGGTCGAGGTCACGGCGACGATCGTCTACACGGGGCGCTCATCGATGCACATCCGGACGGTCGTCTCCTCGGGGGACCCGAAGGGCGGTGCCCCGACGATGCGCAGCCAATGCCTCGTGATCTTCGTGGCGGTCGGGGCCGACGGGCGGCCCATCGCGGTGCCGAAGTTCGCGCCGCGGACGGACGCCGAACGCGAGGCCGAGGCCCACGCGATCGCCCGCATCGCGGTGCGGGACGAGATCGCCAAGTCGATGGAACGGCAGGAGTACACGGACGCGGGCACGGCCGAGCGCGTCGTGCTGCGCTTTCTCGCGGCGCCCACGGACGTGAACTGGGGCGGCAAAGTCCACGGCGGGACGGTCATGAAGTGGATCGACGAGGCCGCGTACGTGTGCTCAGCGCGGTATTCCGGGCGGGACACCGTCGCGGTGTTCTCCGGCGGGGTCCGCTTCTACCGGCCGCTGCTCATCGGCGACGTGGTCGAGGTCGAGGCCCGGCTCGTGTACACGGGGAACAAGGGCATGCACATCGCGGTCCACGTCCGCTCGGGGAGCCCTCGCGGCGGGGAGCTGAACCTCACCACGTATTGCCTCACGGTCATGGTGGCCCGCGACGAGACGGGCACGGCCGTGCCGATCCCGCCGTGGACGCCCGCCTCCGAGGAGGACCAGCGGCTGTGGGAGCACGCGCGCGAACTCCTCGAGATCCGCGGCCGAGCCCCGGGCAACCGACTCCCGAACCATATGTTGGAGGAGAACGGCTACACGTAGCCGCCCGCCCGCGGATTCCGACCAGCTTTGGCGCCGTCCTTGCGACGCAACTCGGCGCGCCCTCGGCGACACGCCGCCGTCGGCCGTCAGTCCCGGTCAGAATCCAGGGCCCCTGGTCCACGACGCGGCGGGGCCGGCGCGCGTGTTGCCGATCGTTACTGCCTCCCCATGGCTGGCCCCGGCGCTGCATGCTACGTTCAACGCAGAGTAACGAGCGCCAGCGCGCGACGGCGGAGCCTCCCTCCGCGGCCGCACTGCCCTGACTTGCTGGCCGGCAACCCTCCATCCGGCGGGGTGCCTCAGGTGACGACTCGGCCATTCGTCCATCGATACGCAAGCCAGAAGGAGCCCGCCCATGTCCGATACCGCCCTTGAGACGGGAGAGCCGGCCGCCACGCCGCTCAACGACCCCGCCGCACCGGCCAGCCCCTCCGAGGAGCGGCTCGCCTACCGGCTCCTCACCGGTCCGGACACGCGCGAGTTCTGCGCGCGGATCTCCCAGGCCCTCGCGGAAGGCTACGTGCTCCACGGCAGCCCGGCGGCGACGTTCAACGGGACCGACGTCATCGTCGCCCAGGCGATCATCCTCCCCCACGCCGTGGCCCGCGCGGACGCGGCCGTGGCCTCCGCCGTCGACGAGCTCGCCGAGGGCGTCACGAGCGACGGCGAGTACGACGGCGAGGGCCACGCATGAGCCACGCGGGGGACATCACGCCGCTCGAGGCGTGGGAGAAGCTCAAGTCGGGCGCAGTCCTCGTGGACGTGCGCACCGAGGAGGAGTGGGCTCACATCGGCATCCCGGACACGCGCCAGACGGACAACGACCCGCTGTTCATCCCGTGGGTGTTCGCGGGCGGAATCCCGAACCCCGATTTCATCAACGAGCTTGAGCTCCAGGGGCCGGAGGACCGAGGAACGGAGCTTGTGTTCCTGTGCCGCTCGGGCCAGCGCTCGGCTGCGGCCGCCTCGGTCGCCACGAACCTCGGCTTCACGGCGTACAACGTCATCGAAGGCTTCGAGGGCATCCCTGGGCCCGACGGGCAGCGCACCGTGAACGGCTGGAAGAACCGGGGTCTCCCCACGAACGTAGGACAAGAGTAAGTCAGTGACCTTTAACATCGACGCCGCCGGCTGGAGCGAAGACACCCAGGCCGTGCGCGGCGGACTTGACCGCACCAATTTCCAAGAGACCTCCGAGGCGCTGTTCCTCAACTCGGGCTTCGTCTACGAATCGGCAGAGGCCGCCGAGCGGGCGTTCACGGGCGAGGACGAGCGCTTCGTGTACTCGCGCTACGGCAACCCGACCGTCGCCACTTTCCAGGAGCGGCTGCGGCTGCTCGAGGGCACCGAGGCGTGCTTCGCGACGGCGTCCGGGATGTCGGCGGTGTTCACGGCGCTCGGGGCGCTCCTCGGCGCGGGCGACCGCGTGGTCGCCGCGCGGAGCCTCTTCGGCTCGTGCTTCGTGATCCTCAACGAGATCCTGCCCCGCTGGGGCGTCGAGACCGTCTTCGTGGACGGGCCCGACCTCGAGCAGTGGCGCGAGGCGCTCTCGGTGCCCACCACGGCGGTCTTCTTCGAGTCGCCGTCGAACCCCATGCAGGAACTCGTGGACATCCAGGCGGTCGCGGACTTGGCCCACGCGGCGGGCGCGACGGTCGTCGTCGACAATGTGTTCGCGACGCCGCTCCTGCAGCGGAGCCTCGACTACGGCGCCGACGTGATCGTCTACTCGGGCACGAAGCACATCGACGGCCAGGGCCGCGTGCTCGGCGGCGCGATCCTCGGCAAGAAGGACTTCATCGACGGGCCGGTCAAGCAGCTCATGCGGCACACGGGGCCGTCGCTCAGCTCGTTCAACGCGTGGGTCCTCACGAAGGGCCTCGAGACGATGGGCCTGCGCGTGCGGCACTCGTCGGCGAACGCGCTCGCGATCGCCGAGTGGCTTGAGGCGCAGCCCGAGGTCGGCTGGGTCAAGTACCCGCATTTGGCGTCGCACCCGCAGTACGAGCTCGCGCGCAAGCAGATGAGCGCGGGCGGCACGGTCATCACGTTCGAGCTCAACGCCCCCGACGACGGCGGCAAGGAAGCCGCCTTCCGGCTGCTCAACGGCCTGCGCGTCATTGACATCTCGAACAACCTCGGCGACGCGAAGTCGCTCATCACGCATCCGGCGACGACGACGCACCGCGCCATGGGTGCCGAGGGCCGGGCCGCGATCGGGCTGGGCGACGGCGTGCTCCGGCTGAGTGTTGGGCTCGAGGACGTCGGGGACCTCATCGCCGACCTCGAGGGGGCCCTCCGCGGGGCCTGAACCTCCCCAGTGTGCCATGGCCGGCCCGATGCTCAGGCATCGGGCCGGCCATTCATTTTTGGGGGTTGGAATGGCCCGCTCCAAGCGTGTAGCTTGCTACCGGTAGCGGCCCTTGGCTGCTTGGGGGACCTCGGCTCCAACGGAGCTCTTTCGACCTCAGCAGACTTGCGCACAGCGCAGAAGGGACGGCTACGTGGATTCGGATGCCCTGAAGCGAACATGGTCCATGGCGGCCGCTCTGGGGGACGAAGTACCCCTGTATTTCTATTCGCACCTCTTCGCATCCCACCCTGAGCTCCGGGACATGTTCCCCGTGGCCATGGGCGCCCAGCGGGACAAGCTGTTCTCCGCCCTCGGCCACATCATCAGCCACGCCGACCGGATCGGCGAGGTCGGCGAGTTCATCAGCCAGCTCGGGCGGGACCACCGGCGCTTCTCGGTCATCCCGGCGCACTACTCGATGGTCGGTTCGTCGTTCCTCGCGACGCTCCAGCGCTTCCTCGGGGCGGCGTGGACCGACGAAGTGGCTCGGGACTGGGCCGAGGCCTACGGCCTCATTGCGAAGGTCATGGTCGTCGCCGCAGAGGAGGCGTCAGATACCTCGCCGCCCTGGTGGGAAGGCGAGGTGACCGCCGTCGAACGTCGCAGCCTGGACGTCGCGGTACTCCAGGTGCGCCTCCCCCAGGACTTCGCGTACGCCCCCGGGCAATCGGTCGCGGTCGAGGTCCCGGCGCTCCCCCGCACGTGGCGGTACCTGAGCCCGGCCAACGCGCCCAGGGCGGACGGGACGGTGGAGTTCCACGTCCAGCTCATCCCGGGCGGCCTGTTCAGCACGGCCGCGGTGCGTAAGACATCCGCGGGAGACGTGCTCCGCGTCGGCGCGCCGGTTGGCGATCAGCTCAGCGCGGACGGCGGGCGCGACCTGCTGCTCGTCGCGGGTGGGACCGGCCTCGCGCCGCTCGCCGCGATCCTCGACGGCGTCGCTGCCCAGTGGCGCGAGCGGGGCTTTGGCCCGCGCGTCGACCTGTTCCACGGGGCTCGCGTGCCGTGGAACCTCTACGACGAATCCCGGCTCGCAGGCCTTGCCGCTCGCGAACCGTGGTTCTCGTTCCACCCCGTGGTGTCGGATGATTCGACCTTTCCCGGCCTCAAGGGCTGGGTGGGGAGCGCCGCCGCCGCTCACGCGTCGTCACTGGGGCGGCTGGCCCTGGTGTGCGGCTCGACGCCGATGGTGTCCCACACCGTCGGCCAACTCGTCGGGGCGGGAGTCCCCCGCAGCGACATCCGGTATGAGGACTACACCGGCATCGAGGACAATTCCTCCCCGACCGGACAAGACCAGCTAGAAGGGACACGATGAGCACCAGCACCCATGGAAGCCGGATCAGTCCGTCCGAGGTCCGCAACGCCACCTTCGAGCAAGTGGAACTCGGCTACGACCCCCAGGCCGTCCACCACTTCCTCGAGGCCGTCTCCAACCAGATGAGTGCGGACCGTGTCCAGCTCGAGGCGCGCGCTACGGACGGCAAGGAAGAGATGGTCAAGATCATCAGCCAGGCGCAGGTCTTGGCTGAGAAGTTTGTGGCGGAGGCCGAGCAGTACTCGAAGGACCTCGTCGCGACCGCCCGCACGCAGTACGCCGAGATCCTCCGGCGCGCCGAGCAGGCCGGGAACGCCGGGGGCAATGTCGCCCCGGCCTCCAACGGCCCGGCGTACCACACGCCCATCGAAGAGATCGAGTACGTGCGCACCTACACCAAGGTGGCCCAAGTGCAGCTTCGCGCGGTCATCGACGCCCTCGTCGAGCAGGTCGACCGGCTCGGCGACGTCCCGGCCAAGGGGCAATCCCGCCAGGATTCCGCCTAGCCGGCCGCTTCGCACGAGACCCCACCCCAACTTCCCAACCCCACCCCACTTCGCAGCCCCCAAGAAGAATCCGTTTCACCCGAACGCACACCCCCCTTTCGTGCAGTCCGCGAGGAGTACCGCCCATGCTCTCTGAAACGTCCGCCCCCATCATCGAGGCCACCCTCCCCGTGGTCGGGGAACACATCCAAACCATCACCGAGCGCTTCTACAAGCACCTTTTCGAAGCGCACCCAGAACTCTTCGACGGCGTGTTCAACCGAGGCAATCAGGCCGACGGCCACCAGCAGCAGGCCCTCGCCGGTTCGATCGCCGCCTACGCGACCATGCTCCTCAACCGGCCCGACGACGTGCCGGAGGCCCTCCTTTCCCGCATCAGCCACAAGCACGCCGCGCTGGGCGTCACCCCCGAGCAGTACAACGTGGTCCACGAGCACCTGTTCTGGGCCATCGTGGACGTGCTCGGCGAGACAGTCACGCCCGAGGTCGCCGCAGCGTGGGACGAGGTGTACTGGCTCATGGCCAACACCCTCATCAACCTCGAGCGCGGGCTCTACGACGCGATCGGCGAGCAGCCGGACTCGATCTGGGGCACGTGGCGCGTGGTGGACAAGGTCCAGGAGACGGACGACGTGGTGCGGATCGTCGTGGAGTCCGCGGACGGGGGGACCGTGCATCCCTCGCTTCCGGGCCAGTACGTGACGGTGCAGCTGCCCACGGCGGACGGCCTGCGCCAGCCCCGCCAGTACAGCCTCACGCGCGCCGACGACGGCAAGCACCGCCACTTCGCGGTCAAGCGGGTCCAGGAGGCAGGCAAGCCCGACGGCGAGGTCTCGACACTCATCCACAGCTCCCTCGAGGCCGGCGACGAGGTCACGATCTCTGCCCCGTTCGGGGACGTGGTCCTTGCGCCCGGCGACGGGCCGCTCGTCTTCGCGAGCGCGGGCATCGGCGTCGCGCCGTTCGCCGGCATGGTCAACCACCTCGCATCCGAGGGCTCGCAGCGCGAGGTCGTGTTCCTCCACGCGGGCACGTCCCCGGAGAGCTTCGCTCTGCGCGAGCAGGTTGGCGAAGACCTCGCCGCGCTCCCGAACAGCGCCCTCGAGGTCTGGTACGAGCAGCCGGGACGCGCGCTCGCGGCCAACGAGCGCGAGGGCTTCATGGACGTCACGGCGCTCGAACTGCCGGAGGACGCCACCTACTACCTGTGCGGGCCGCTTCCTTTCATGCAGGCCGTGCGGAGTCAGCTGATCGGTCTCGGCGTCCCGGCCCGGAAGATCCAGTACGAGGTCTTCGGCCCGGACCTCTGGCAGGCCGACACGGAGTAGCGGACCTATGCAGCTGCGACGGTTCGAGTTCCGACTCGACACTCCGCTCGCGCCGCTGACGGCGTGGGCCCGGATCCTCGATCTCCGGGCCCACGATCGGCTCATCCCGTTCACGCACATCACCGAGGGCATGGTCGCGGCGGATGAGCTCCGGCCGGGCCACCGGTTCGTCGCGTGCACGATGCTGGGCGGCGTGGGCTTCCGGGGGCGGCGGCTCGGGTTCAACGACGTCATGACGGTCGAGGAGATCGAACCGCCCACCGGCGCCACCGGGGGGCACGCGCGAATCGTGAAGTCCGGGAAGCTCATCGCCGGAGGCGTCATGGTCTCCGTGACGCCCCGGGCGTCGGGTTCGACGGTGCGCTGGGTCCAGGACTTCGGGCTCGCGAGGTTCCCCGCCGCCGTCGGCCGCGCCGCCTCGTGGATCGCGCCGTTCGCGTACCGCTCGGCTCTCAGGCGCCTGCTCCGCGGCTAACGCCGCCCCGACCTGAGGGCGAACTGCCGCCCAGTCCACACCCCGCCGGTCGCGAGGATGAGCGCGATCCACGCGGCGGCCCACCACGCGTTGGCGCCGATGTCCATGCCCATGAGGAGCCCGCGCATCGTCTCGATGAGCGGCGTGATGGGCTGGTGGTCGGCCACCCACTGGAGCCAGGCCGGCATGGTCGAGGTGTGCACGAACGCGCTCGAGAGGTACGGGGCGAAGAGCAGGATGAAGCCGAAGCCGCTCGCCGCCTCGGGCCCCGACGCGGCGAGGCCGATCGCCGCGAACAGATACGTGATCGCGAGGATGTAGGCGCCGACGAGTGCGATCGTCCCGAGCCACGCGAGCGCGCTCGCGTGCGGCCGGAACCCGACCGCGAGCCCCACGGCGACGACGACGGCGGTCGAGACGAGGTTGCGCACGAGGCTCGTGAGCACGTGGCCGGTGATGACGGCCGACGCGCGGAGCGGCATGGTGCGGAAGCGCTCGATGATGCCGTTCGTCATGTCATTCGCGACGTCGACGGCCACGGACGAAGCCCCGAAGCCGGCCGTGAGCACGATGATGCCCGGCACCACGTAGTTGACATAGGCCCCGGACCCGCCGTCGCGCTCAAGGGCTCCGCCGAAGACGTACGTGAACAAGAGCATGAGCATGGTCGGCAGGACGATCGCCATGACGAGCGCGTCCGGGGTGCGCAGGGCGTGGAGCATGCTGCGCTTGACGAAGATGGGCGTGACGAGAGACGTGACGAGGGACATGGCTGCTCCTTAAGGGCGGCTGGCGAAGTCGTTGGCTCGGCGCGAGCCCGTGACGGCGAGGAACACGTCGTCGAGGCTCGGCGCCCGGAGGGTCACGGAGGGGGCATCGACGGGCAGGCCCGCGAGCGCGTCGCGCAGCCCCGCGAGCGTCCCGTCGACGGGCTGCTCGTGCGTGAGGTCGCCGCTCGCGTCGTGGAGGGCGAGCACCATCCCTCCAACCCGGGACTTGAGCTCCGCCGCGGTTCCGAGCGCCACGATCCGCCCGCCGTCGAGCACGGCGACGCGGTCGGCAAGCTGATCCGCCTCCTCGAGGTACTGCGTGGTGAGGAACACCGTGGTCCCGCCCGCCGCGAGGGATCGGATCACGTCCCAGAGTTCCTGACGGCTGCGGGTGTCGAGGCCCGTGGTGGGCTCGTCGAGGAACACTATCGGCGGCGTGCGCAGGAGCCCGAGCGCGAGGTCGAGCCGGCGCCGCATGCCGCCCGAGTACGTCTTGACACGCTTTCGCGCGGCGTCCACGAGGTCGAAGCGGTCCAAAAGCTCGCGCGTGCGCTCGGCCGTCTCCGCGGGGCTCAGCCCCCAGAGCCGGCCCATCATCCGAAGGTTCTCCTCCCCCGTGAGAATCTCGTCGACGGCGGCGTTCTGCCCCGTGAGGCTGATGCGGGACGTCACCTCGCGCTTTTCGCGAACGACGTCGAGGCCGCCCACCGTGGCCTGCCCGCCGTCCGGCTCAACGAGGGTCGTGAGGATGCTCACGAGCGTCGTCTTGCCGGCGCCGTTCGGGCCGAGGAGCGCGAAGATCTCGCCGCGTTCGACGTCGAGGTCGAGGCCGTCGAGGACGGTCTGGTCTCCGAAGGACTTGGTGAGCCCGCGGAGGCTGATGGCGGTAGGCATGCCCTCTTCCTTTCACTGAGTACAGCATAAACTGTTTATGCCATCTACTGTTTAGATGCTACGCAGTATCGGTGTCAAGCCCCTACGATGGGCAGTGAGAACCGAAGGGATGCGCATGGACCACCAGACCGATCTCGAGCTGCCGCGCGGGATCGCCCTCGCGTGGGGCGTGGCCGCCAACCCGCAGCGCGGGCCCCGGCGCGAGCTCACCATCGAGCAGATCGTCGAGACGGCCGTGCGGATCGCGGACCAGGGCGGCCTCTCCGCCGTCTCGATGTCGAGCGTCGCGAGTGCCCTCGGCTTCACGCCCATGTCCCTCTACCGCTACGTCTCGGCGAAGGACGATCTCCTGCTGCTCATGCAGGAGGAGGGCATCGGCCTCCCGCCCGAGTCCATCCGCGAAGCCTCGACCCCGCGCGACGCGCTCGTGGACTACGCGAAGGGCATGCTCGAGATCTACACCGAGCACCCGTGGCTCCTCGAGATCCCAGTCGAGGGTCCGCCGCAGACGCCGCACAACATCGCGTGGCTCGACGCGGCGCTCGGGGCCCTCGCCCCGGTCCGCCTCGGCTACGGCGAAAAGCTCGCGATCGTGCTCGCCATCGTGGCCCAAGTGCGCTGGAACGCGACGATCCTGCGAGGCTATGCGACGCTCGCGGGGACCACAGGACGGCCCAGCGAGGACGTGGACGCGACGATCGCGGCGCGCCTCACCGAACTCGTGTCGAGGGAGGAGTTCCCCTATGCCGCGGACTCACTCTTGAGCGGGGCGTTCCAAGCACAGACCGATCCTTTCGTCTTCGGGCTCGACCGGCTGCTCGACGGCGTCATGGCGTACATCGAGGCTCACCCCACCGGCTCGGACCCGACCGAACTCCCGGCCTCCCCCGATCCGCTGGATGCCGTCGCAGCGAAGGACGAGCGCTACCAGGAGGCCGTCAAGCAGCGCCGCGAGGCCGAGAAGAAGCTCCGCGACGCCCGCAAGAAGGAGCACGAGCGCTTCCGTGACGCGCGGGAGAAGGCGGGCAAGCAGCGGGTTAGCTAGCCCCGCCGCACGAAGCTCAGGGTGGCCCGGGCGCCGTCGTCCCAGCTGCCGTCCCGCGTCACGGTGTGCGACGCCGCCATCTTGACGGCCTCCGCGAGCCCGCCCCCCGCGGCGACCGCATCGCGCTGGGCCCGCTCCCCCGTTCCGCGCGCGAGGAGTTCGGCGAGCGAGAGCTCGGTGCGGACGAGCTCGCCAGCGTCGCGCAGCGCCGGCTTGACGTGCTCGAGGAGGGCCTGGATCGCGTCGGCGGCGGGGACGCGTACGCCGTCGATCGGGTGCACGAGGTCGCCCCCGAGGCCCGAGCGGCTGGCCCGCCACGCGGCGAGCCGCAGAACGGCCACGGGCGTCGCAAGCGGGGCCACTCCGTCGTCGGCCTCGCGCGAGGCGGTCTCGACCAAGGCGCGGATGAGGACCGCGAGGAGCGCCGAATCGCCCGCGGCGAGCGGGACGTCCGCGATGCGGATCTCGACCGTAGGGTGGCGCCGCGAGAGGCGGGCGTCGAAGTACGCCATGCCCTCGTCGAGGATCGATCCCGTGCGGATCATCGCCGCGATCCGCTCGCGGTAGGCCGCGGCGCTCCCGTATGGCTCTTGGGGCCCAGACGTGGGCCAGCGGTTCCACGCCTGCGTCCGGTAGCTCGCGTAGCCGGTATCGGCCCCGAACCAGTACGGCGAGTTGGCGCTGAGCGCGATGAACGGCGGCAGCCAGTCGCGGATCCGGTCAAGGACGGCGACCCCTTCCTCGCCTGAGGAGACGGCCACGTGCACGTGCAGCCCGCACGTGAGCTGCTCACGCGACGTGAGGGCGAACTCCTGGGCCATGCGGGCAAACCGCTCGTCTGGCGTGAGCGAGGTCGCGATCTCGAGCGGGGACGTTGCGATCGCGGCCACGCGGGCCCCGCAGGACCTCGCCGCGCGGTCGGCGATTCGGCGCCCCGCGAAGAGCTCGCCGAGGAGCTCGTCGTGGTCCCGACAGGGCGCGGTCTGCACCTCGACCTGCTCGAGCTTGAATTCGTGGGACATGTCCGCGGGCCGCCCGGCTACGGCGAGCATCCGGTCCGCCAGCGCAACCGGTTCGCCCGTGGACGGATCCACGATGAGCAGCTCCTCCTCCACCCCAAAGGTGCGCATGCGGCCATTGTGGCAGCCTGCCCGCGGCTCGCCCTATGGGCGGGCGGGCGCAGAATGGACGCATGGGTCTCACAATCGCCGAAGTCTCGGAACGCACTGGCCTCAGCCCCCACACACTGCGCTACTACGAGCGCGACGGGCTCATGCTCCACGACGTCGACCGGACGCCGTCGGGCCGCCGCGAGTACACCGACCAGGACGTCAACGGCATCCTCATGGTCGCGCGCCTGCGCGCCACGGGCATGCCGGTCCGCGAGGTCCGGCGCTACGCCGAGCTGGTCCGCAAGGGCGAAGGCAACGAGGAGGAACGGCTCGAGATCCTCGAGGCGCACCGCGAGCGGGTCGTGGCGCAGCTCGCCGAGGTCACCGAGAACCTGCGCGCGGTCGAGGCGAAGATCGAGCTGTATCGGCAGACCTTGACTTAGAGCGCGCTCTAAGCGGTTGGCTGGGGGCATGCCAGAAAACACAGCACAGACCCGCACGCTCGGCATCGCCTCGCCCCTCACAGTCTCGTCCATGGGCCTCGGCTGCATGGGCATGTCCGAGTTCTACGGCCTCCCCGACGAGGCAGCGGGCCTCGAGACGATCCGCCGCGCGCTCGACCTCGGCATCACGCTCCTCGACACGGCGGACATGTACGGCCCGTTCACGAACGAAAAGCTCGTGGGCCGCGCGATCGCGGGCCGGCGGGACGAGGTCCAGCTCGCCACGAAGTTCGGCAACATGCGCGGGCCCAACGGCGAGCGCCTCGGCATCAACGGGAGCCCCGAGTACGTGCGCTCCGCGTGCGACGCGTCGCTGACCCGCCTGGGCGTGGACCACATCGACCTCTACTACCAGCACCGGGTCGATCCGACCGTGCCCATCGAGGAGACCGTGGGCGCGATGGCGGAGCTCGTCGAGGCCGGCAAGGTGCGGCACCTCGGCCTCTCGGAGGCGGCCGCCGCGACGATCCGCCGCGCGCACGCGGTCCACCCGATCACGGCGCTCCAGACCGAGTACTCGCTCTTCACACGCGACCTCGAGGACGAGATCCTCCCCACGATCCGCGAGCTCGGGATCGGCCTCGTGCCGTACTCGCCCCTGGGCCGCGGGATTCTCACGGGACGGATGACGGCGGAATCGGTGCAGCAGAGCGCGGACGCCCGCCAGACTCGGTACTTCCCGCGCTTCCAGGGCGAAGCGCTCGACGCGAACCTCCGGCTCGTGGAGAACGTGACCGCTCTCGCGGAGGAGAAGGGCGTGACGCCGGGGCAGATCGCTCTCGCGTGGGTCCTCGCCCAGGGCGAGGACGTCGTGCCGATCCCCGGCACGAAGCGCGTCAAGTACCTCGAGGAGAACGCTGCCGCGCGCGGCGTCGAGCTCTCGGCGAGCGAAATCGCGGCGCTTGAGGACGCAGTGCCGCGCGACGCCGTCGTCGGCCCCCGCTATGGCGACATGAGCCACATCGACCAGGGCTAGCCTGGCCGGCGTCGCTTCACCTGTAGTCCGGATTGCGACCTGACACGAAGCCGCCCTCCCCATGGACAGCGGCGTGTCGGCGAGACTCGCCGCGCCAACGAGGTCAATCATGGTCGGAATCTGAACAACCGACGACGGCGGGCCCGCACCTTGTGGTGCGGGCCCGCCTGTCCTCGGGGCACTTTGGGGGCGTTGCCCCGAGGGGCTTAGATGGCGAGTGGCCTAGCCGTTGTCACCAGCAGGCGTCGTCGTGGTCTTCTCGCCGAGCGTCTGGTTCGCCTTGGTGGCGAAGCTGTTGTCGAAGGTGTCGGTGTACTTGATCTTCGAGACGTCCTTGCCGAGCGTCGTGAACATGTCCGCGATCGTCTTCGGGCCGCCCGCCGGCATCAGGCCATCAGGAAGGAACTGTGCCTTGTCCTGGTCGAGCGCCTTGACGTAGTCAGCCTTCGTGATGTTCTTGTTCGACGTGTAGTCCGAGGGCAGCTTGTCCGCGATCTCCTGCGCCGAGTGCGTGGCGATCCAGTGCATCGTCTTGACGAGGGCGTTGACGACCTTCTGGACGGTGTCCTTGTTGGCGTCGACCCACTCCTTCTTCGCGATGATGCTCGCGGCCGGCCAGTTGCCGCCCACGGCCTTGGTTGCGCCGTCGGTCGTTGCGAGGTCGATCGCCGACTCGGCGACACCCTGGCTCTCGAGCGCGGTGACAGTGGGCTGCGTGGTCATGACACAGTCGGCCAGACCGTTCTTGATGGCCGCGATCGCCGTTGCGCCGGCGCCGGCCTTGACGGTCTTGTAGTCCTTGCCGGACTTGAGCCCGGCCTTCGACGCGATGAACTGCGTGAGGGTGTCCGTGCCGGAGCCGAGGTCCGTGACGCCCATGTTCTTGCCCTTGATGTCGGCAGCCGAGTGGACGTTGGCCTTGGGATTGCACATGATCCGCTCGCCGGGAGCGCCCGAGAGCTGGACGACGCTGATCACGTCCTTGCCCTGGAGCTGGAAGTCGTACGTGTGGTTGTACCACGCGCCCGACATGTCGACCTGACCGGAGACCATCGCGTCCTCTGCGCCGACGCCACCGTCCTGCTCGGTGGAGAGCTGCATGTCGACGCCCTGCTCCTTGTAGTAGCCGAGCTGCTCCGCAAGCTTGTACGGGAGGTAGATCTGCTTGTCGATGCCACCGATCATCATCTTCACGGTGGGCATCGGGCCCGCGGCAGCCGAGCTGCCGGCGCCGCCTGCACTCGCGGCGGGGCTGCTGGAGCCGCCACACGCGGTGAGGCTGAGCGCTACGGCGCCGACGGCGGCGACGGCAAAGATAGTGCGCTTCATCATTGTTTTACGCATCCTTTGTTGATCAATTGGGGAATTGGATTGTTGGGGGACAGATATCTGCGGTCAGATGGTTTGGGCTTCGGATTTGTTCGGTGGCCGCCATTTGAGGAGCGTGTGCTCGAGGAGTCCGATGAGGAATTCGGCCAAGAGCGTGAAGACCGCGATGATGATCATGCACGCAAAGACGGTGTCTGGATCGAACTTCCCCTGGGCTTGGCTGATGATGAGGCCGAGCCCCTGCTGCGCGCCGAGCACCTCGGCCACGAGAGCGCCGATGATCGCGAAGCCGAAGGCCGTGTGGAGGCTCGCGATGATCCACGTCATGGCGGACGGTATGGTCACGTGGATGGCGACCTGGAACGGCGAGGCGCCGAGGACGCGGACGTTCGCGACGAGGTTCTGGTCGACTTCGCGGACGCCCTGGAACGCATTGAAGAAGACCACGAAGAAGACGAGCACGGCCGCGAGCAGGACCTTGGGGAAGGTTCCGAGGCCGAACGCGACGATGAAGATCGAGCCGAGGATGATGCGGGGGATCGAGTTGACGATCCGGATGTACGGGCCGACCACCGAGGAGAGGTACCTGTTCGAGCCGAGGAGCAGGCCGAGCACGATTCCCACGAACGTTCCGAGGAGGAAGCCGAGGATCGCTTCTTGACCGGTGACCCAGATGTTCTCCCAGATCGAGCCAAAGGAGGCATCTTCGGTATTGGTGAAGAGCGTCACGAGGCTGTCCCAAATCTGCGTCGGCATGCCGAAGAAGAAGGGGTCAACCAAAGGGTGCTTGCCGTCAGGCTTCACATTGGTGCACAGCTGCCATCCGCCGATGATGACGACGGCGAGGGCGATCCTTCCGACCCAGATCCACACCTTGCGCCGTTGGGTGGTGCGGCGGGCTTTTGCCGCGATCTCGGCTGCCGACTGCTCGGCCTTGGGCGTACCGCCGCGCGCCTCGCCGTGAGTAAGAGTTGTCATGCCGCACCTGCCGTTCGCGCGTAAGCGCGGGTCACTTCGTCCTTGAGGGATTCCCAAATCTGGCCCTGGAGTTCGAGGAAGCGCTCCTCGTGGCGGATCTGCTGGACGTTGCCGCGCGGGCGCGGGAGGTCGATGTCGAAGACGTCCTTGACCGAGCCCGGGCTGCTGGTCATGATGACCACACGGTCGGAGAGAGCGACGGCCTCGTCGAGGTCGTGGGTGATGAACAGCACCGACGGGCGCAGTTCCTCCCAGAGCTTGAGCAGTTCGTTCTGCATGATCGCCTTGGTCTGGACGTCGAGCGCGCCGAACGGCTCGTCCATGAGGAGAATGCGCGGGTTGTTGATGAGGGCCGCGGCCATCGCGACGCGCTTGCGCATGCCGCCGGAGAGCTGGTGCGGATAGCGGTCCTCGAAGCCGGCGAGGCCCACGCGGCGCAGCCAGTCCCGTGCGAGCTCGGTGGCCTCGCGCTTGTGCATGCCCAGGAGGATCGGGCCCATCATGACGTTGCCGAGCACGCTCTTCCACGGGAACAGCGCGTCGGCCTGGAACATGTAGCTCACGCCGTCCGTGATGCCGTCCACGATGTGGTTGCCCACCGTCACGGAGCCGGCGCTCGGCTTCTCGAGGCCCGAGACCTGCGCGAGCGTGGTCGACTTGCCGCAGCCCGTCGGCCCGACGATCGAGCAGAACTGGCCGGGCTCCACGGCGACCGTGACGTCGCGGATGGCGGTGAACGTTTCGCCCTTCGGCGTGAGGTAGCGCTTGGTCAGGCCGACGATGTCGATCCGCGCTCCCCCGTCCGCGCCCTGACGGGGCACGGCTCGGTCTGGATGATTGTCACCCATGTCCAAAGACCTCTCTGTCTTGCGGGAAAGACTTCTACGTCTTTCGGTACTTCGACGACTAAAATTGTTGGCTACGCCTTGAAGGACGAAGCCCCAGGCAAAATTTGCGCGAACGCCATCGCCTGCGGGATCCTTTCTTCATACCCAGTGAGCTGAATCACAGCGACTGGGACAACAATAGAAAGGACCGCGAAGGTGCAGCCAGTGTTGCGCGGTTTGCGAGGATTAATAGCTTTCATTCATGTTTTGAGCCTTTTGATCGTTAGGTGAGAACCGCATGAATCCGGCTCGAACATGGTGGCGGGCGCGCCCGCTCGCCTCTCAGATCCTCGTGTGGACGCTGTGCATCCTCCTGCTCACGGTCGCCCTGGGCGGGTTCGTCACGAACCGCATCACGGGGCAAGTCCTCGACGAGCAGTACCGTCAGCGCGCGCTCGGCGTGGCCACCACCGTGGCGCAGATGCCCGAGATCGCGACGGCGCTCGACGCGCACGACCCCGCGAAGCGCATCCAGGCGCTCGCGGAGCAGGTGCGGGCCCAGGCCCACACCGACTACGTCGTGGTCACCGACCGAGACGGCGTGCGCTACTCGCATCCCAACCCCGCGCTCATCGGCAAGCAGCTCGAGGAATCGGTCGAGGCGCTCGATGGCCAGACGCACGTTGGCACGGACCCCGGCAGCCTTGGGCTCTCCGCGAACGCCAAGGCTCCGATCTTCGACCCCGAGGGGAACGTGATCGGCCAGGTGTCCGTAGGCATCCTCGAGACGGCGGTGCTGACCCAGCTCGGCCAACAGGCCTGGCTCATCGCGGGCTACTCGGCGCTCATCCTTCTCATCGGCACGACCGGCTCCGTACTGCTGGCCCGGGGCATCAAACGGGCCACCTTCGGGCTCGAACCCGCGGAAATCGCCTCGCTCCTGCAGGACCGCGAGGCGCTCCTGCACGGCATCCGCGAGGCCATGATCGGCTTGGACGACCACGAGCGCGTCACGGTCATCAACAACGAGGCCCGGCGGCTGCTCACCATCGAGGGCACGGCCCTCGGCCAGCCAATCGAGGAGCTGCTCCCGGCGGGCCGGCTTCGCGACATTCTCACCGGCAAGGCGACCGGCGTGGATCAGGCGGTCATCACGGACGACGCGCTCCTCGTGGCCAACCGCATGCCGGTCAGCGTGGGCGGGCGGAGCGTCGGCGCCGTCGTCACCATCCGGGACCGCACCGAAGTGGAGGCGCTCGTCCGGGACCTGCGCTCGATGGAAGGCCTCATCCAGGCGCTGCGCGCCCAAGAGCACGAATACGCCAACCGACTGCACGTGGTCAGCGGCCTGCTCGAGCTCGGAGACGTCGACCAGGCCCGCACGTTCATCTCCGGGGTCGCGGACACGTCCCGCTCGCTCGGCGAGGGGCTCCGGGCGCGCATCGAGCCGCCCGAGCTCGCGGCCCTCATCCTCGCGAAGGTGACGATCGCAGCCGAACAGGACGTCCACCTCACCATCACGGACGATTCGCGCCTCCGCCAGCCCTTCCTGGGAACGCAGGAGCTCCTCACGATCGTGGGGAACCTGCTCGACAACGCGATCGACGCCGTCGTGGGCCAGCCCGACGAGCGCGAGGTGACGCTCCAGCTCGACGATTCGTCCGGGATCTTCGTCTCGGTGACCGACAGCGGCCCGGGCGTGCCCGCGGAGGCCGTGAGCGACGTCGTCCGCGATGGCTACACGACCAAGGAGGCGCGGCCGGGGCTACGGCGCGGGATCGGGCTCGCGCTCGTCGCGCGGATCGTACGGCGGGCCGGTGGGACGATGGACGTGTTCGCAGGTCCGGGCGGACGGTTTGAAGTGTGGGTTCCGGCAACGGCGCGGGGGGCCAGAGGAGAGGCACAGGAATGATCCGTACCCTCGTGGTCGACGACGACTACCGAGTGGCAAAGCTCCACGCCGCCCAGGTGGCGCGCGTCGCGGGCTATGAGTGCGTGGGCGAGGCCCACTCGGCCGCCGAGGCCCGCGAGGCCGTGGCCCGGCTCGCCCCTGACCTGCTCCTGCTCGACGTGTACCTGCCCGACGAGGACGGCATCGCCCTCCTGCGCTCGCTTCGCGAGGACGGCCACGACGTGGACGCGATCATCATCACGGCCGCGCGGGACGTCGCGACCGTGCGCGCCGCGATGCGCGGCGGTGCCGTGTACTACCTCGTCAAGCCGTTCGGCTTCGATCAGCTCACGGCCCAGCTCCACGCCTACCGGCGCTGGCGGGCGGAGACCGAATCGCGGCACATCTCGGGGCAGACCGACGTCGACGCGCTGTTCGCGTCGCGCCACGCCTCGGCGGCCCCCGGGCCGAGCTCGCGCAGCCTCCCGCCCACCATGCAGAAGGTCCTCGACGCCGTGCGCGCGGCCGACCGGCCGCTCGGGGCACAGGACATCTCCGACCTTGTGGGCATCTCGCGACCCACGGCGCAGCGTTACCTGAGCGAGCTCGAACGGAAGGGCCGGCTCGAGCTCAAGCTCGAGTACGGGACCACGGGGCGGCCCGTGAACACGTACCTCGTGCGGCCGGGCGCCTGAGGCCAGGGGCCGCGGGGGCGCGGGGGCGCGGGCCCAAGAGGTCACCTAGGCCCGGATGCTCAGATTCAGCGGCCGTCAGGCGGGACAGGAACGCCCAATAGTGATCAACTCATTAGCCTTTTACGTCTAAAAGGCTAATAATCGAGTCACTAGTGGTCGTTCTGAGGAGGATTGATGCCCGGCAATTGGCCCGCGCACCGATACGAGACACGGCCGTGGCGACCGTCGGGCCGCGTACCCCGCGAAGACAGACTCGTCACTGAAATCGAGGTGGCTATCCCCCCTGACATCAGCAGGCTCGACTATTACCCCGAGCGGCCCACGATGGTTCTTCTCGAAGAGGCCGCGGTTGCCATTGCCTCTCTGGACGCCGTGTCCTCAGGGCCGATGCGCGCCATCAGCGGCTTCCTGCTGCGGAGCGAGTCTGTCTCCTCCTCCAAGATCGAACACGTCGACGCGCGGCGCGACGATTACGCAAGAGCAGTGGTCGGCCTCAAGGCCAGTGCGGAGGCGCGATCCACGGTTGCCGCTACAGATGCGATTCAGGCAATGATCCGCAACTCAGGCTCATCAGGAAAGGTGACTCTGGACGCAATGCTCGCCGCGCATCGCATTCTGATGCGGGACGATCCGCACGACTCCTACTACGCGGGCAAAGTGCGCGACGTGCAGAACTGGATCGGGGGGAGCGATTACTCGCCGAGAGGGGCCGCGCACGTTCCGCCGCCCGCGGATCTAGTCCCAAGCCTCCTCGATGATGTCATCTCGTTCTCAAATCGCTCTGACATGCCCGTCGTGGCGCAAGCCGCTCTGGCACATGCGCAGTTCGAGTCGATACACCCGTTCACAGATGGCAACGGACGTATTGGCCGCGCGCTCATCAACGCCGTCATCCGTCGTCGCGGCCTCGCCGAGCAGACCGTCACCCCCATCGCTTCCGCCATGCTGGCCGACGTCAGTCGCTACTTCAGGCTCGTCAACGACTACCGGATCGGGGATGCAGAGCCATTTGTCGTATACCTCGCCGAGTGCGCGGTTCTCGCCGTCAAGGCGTCCAAGGAATCGCTGGCGGCGCTGACCCAGCTCCCGGGTCAGTGGACCGAGAGGGCTAAGCCCCGTAAAGGTTCTGCGGACGAGACACTGATCTCCCACCTCATCGAGACTCCAGTTCTCGACGCGCAGACAGCCGCCTCGATCGCTGGCGTTGCCGTCGAGTCGATCTATCGGCCCCTCAACCGGCTGACGGATGCCGGCGTGATCTCGCCCATTACTCAGTCAGCGAGGGACCGCGCGTGGGCTGCGCACGATGTCCTCGATGAAGTCGACAGGCTGGCCGAGCGCCTTCGCTCAGCCCCCTGATGGCCCGAACGAGCGCGGCACTCGCCGGCCAGCAGGGAGGCACTACCGGTACCTGTCCCAACAGGGTCTCCCCCGCCGTCGTCGAATGCCATCTCCTTGAAGAGGCCGCCAGCGCAACCCGACCGGGGTACGGCGGCCCTCGAACACCGAAGGGGAGACGCTTCATGCGAGCAACGTTCATGTACGGCGCGGGCGACGTCCGGATCGAGGAGACCCCCGATCCCGCCATCCAGCGGCCGACCGATGCCCTCGTGCGGGTCACTCGGGCCTGCATCTGCGGCTCCGACCTGCACCCGTACCACAACCTGCCCAACACCTCCGAGGGCCGGCCGATGGGCCACGAGTTCATCGGCGTCGTCGAGGAGGTGGGCGCCGACCTCGCGACCGTGCGCAAGGGCGACTTCGTCATCGCGCCGTTCGCGTGGTCGGACGGGACGTGCAAGTTCTGCCGAGAGGGGCTCCAGACCTCGTGCCTGCACGGCGGCTTCTGGGGAGGCAACGGGATTGGCGGCGGGCAGGCTGAGGCCGTGCGCGTCCCGCTCGCCGACGGCACGCTCGTCTAGGTCCCGGGACCGGTCGACGAGGCGCTGTACCCCGCGCTCCTCACGCTCTCCGACGTGTACGGCACGGGCTACCACGCGGCGGTCCGAGCGAACGTCACCGAGGGCAACACGGTCGCGGTGATTGGCGACGGCGCGGTGGGCCTCATGGCGGTCCTGTCCGCGAGGCAGCTGGGCGCGGAGCGCATCATCCTCATGGGGCGGCACCAGGCGCGCACGGACCTGGGCGTCGAGTTCGGCGCGACCGACGTCGTCGCGGAGCGCGGCGAGGAGGGCATCGCCCGCGTGCGCGAGCTCACTCGCGGCGTCGGCGCAGCCAAGGTGCTCGAGGCGGTGGGCCACATGCCCGCGTACGAACAGGCGGTCGGGATCGTCCGCCCGGGCGGCGTCATCAGCCGCGTGGGCGTGCCGCAGTACGAGGACGCCGCCGTCGGTTTCGGGAGCCTCTTCGGCCCCAACGTGACGCTCACGGGCGGGCCTGCCCCGGTCCGCGCGTACATTGAGGAGCTCCTGCCGGCCGTGCTCGACGGGACGGTCCAGCCGGGCAAGGTCTTCGACCGTACCGTGAGCCTCGACGAGGTCCCCGACGGCTACAAGGCCATGGACGCGCGGGAGGCGCTCAAGGTCCTCGTCCGGCCGTAGCGCGGGTTTCGGCGCTCGGAGAGGCGTTCGACGGCGTCGACGTCGCCTTCGATGCGACCCCGGCGAGACGACGCCGTGAGCCTGCGGGCTTCGTATATGGGGCGGGCGCGGCGTGAAGCTCCGAAGCGTCCAAGATCGCGGCGCCCGAGATTTGCGGGCCCGAGATTGCGGCGCCCGAGACTGCGGCACTCAACCCTGATCGAAGAGAAATTCGAACCAATAACAACTGTGTGCTATCATGGGGTAAGAGTTTTCGA
>NZ_JBKZWT010000310.1:0-4249 GCF_047759905.1 Sinomonas sp. G460-2
CACCCCCCGGCGCCTCCGCCCATCCTCCTCGCGGCTGGCGCTAGTCGCCGCGGCGCATCCGCACGCCGGTCCCCCATTCCGGGAGCGGGTCCTGATACGTCATCCACGCGAGCGGCCCCTCGGCGAGCTCGGCGTCCGTGAGTGCACACGAGTCGAGGGCGCCCGCGATCCCCTCCGCATCCAGATCGAGGCCGATCAAGCCCAGCTCCTGGCCGATCGCGAATACGCCTCCGCCATCGCCCGGGCCGGGGAGCGGCTCCAGATCGACGACCCCGCCGACCTGACTCCACTTCGCGAGGACACCCGGCCGTGACGCGAGGGCGCAGAACCCGGCCGATCGCACCAGGTGCCCGTAGCGCCCGTGTCCGATGTCGCCGTCGAGCGCTGCCGCGAGCCGCCCAGCATGGAACGGACGCACCTGCTCATACAGCAGCCCGCTCACGCGCCGGTCCGTCATGTACGGCGCGAACTCGCGGTTGACGATCGTCATCCACCCGGCGGCGTCCTGGTCGCGGCTGATCTCCCCGAGCTCGAGCTCGAGGCTCGTCGCGGGCTGGTCAATGCGGAGGCGGGCGCGCGGGTTGAGGTGATTGATGAGGGCAAGCTGCATCGAGAGGTCGGGCGTCGAGAGCGGCTCCCAATTGACCAGCACGACTGTCGTCGCAAACTCGATCGTCTCGACGAGCCGCTCGGCGCGCGTCGTCACGCCTTCGGCGGCACCCGCATCGTCCGCGAGGTCGTCGAAGAAGTGGGCCACGTCGACCACGGCGACGAGCTGCGCGAGCCGGGCCCTGCCGTCGTGCTTCCCTGCTGTCCCATTCGTGCCCGAGCGGCCGAGCACCCCGATGAGCTCGGCCGCTTCCCAGCGCCCCGCCGCATCGAAGACGGCCACGTTGCCGCCCCGCCCGCCGACCACGGCCTCGATGCCGTCCGCGAGCCGCGTTCGAGGGACGGAGCTGAGCGCCTCGACGAGCGGCCAGCGATGCGCCGTCGCAAGGCGGCGAGCGTACCGGCGCCGCTCAACCTCGCACACTCCGACGATCGCAACCACTCCCACCACGCTTGCTCCTCCTCCGGTCCGGGAATATCCCCGAGCCACTGTACATTAATGCGAATGGTTCCAACTAACAGAAGGAGGCCCGCGTGAAGGTTCGCGCATCCGTCAGGTCACTCAAGTCCCAGCCCGGCTCTCAGATTGTGAGGCGGCGGGGCAAGGTGTTCGTCATCAACAAGAAGAACCCGAGGCTCAAGGCCCGCCAGGGCTGAACGAGGGGACAAGGCCGCTCAACCGGTGCTGGCCAGCGCCGGTTGGGCGAGCGCCGGTTGGGCGGTCCCGCAACGCCTAACCCGAGCCACCCGTCCCGTAGCATCTGTGGGGTGGATAGCGAGTACGACGTCATCGTGATCGGTGCTGGCGCTGCGGGCGAGAACGCCGCGGACCGCGTGGCGAAGGGCGGCCTCTCGGTGGCCCTCGTGGAAAACGACCTCGTGGGCGGGGCCTGTTCCTACTGGGCCTGCGAGCCGTCCAAGGCGCTGCTCCGCCCGGGCACCGCGCTCCACGCCGCGCGGCGAGTCCCGGGTTCGCGCGAGGCGGCGACGGGCCAGCTCGACGTCGCGGCGGTCCTCGCGCACCGCGACGACGCCGTGAACCACTGGGACGACGAGTCACAGGTCGAGTGGGTCAACAGCGCGGGAATCACGCTCGTGCGCGGCCGCGCCCGGCTCACCGGCGCCAAGCGCCTCACGGTCACCGACGCTGCTGGAAACCACTTCCCGCTCGTGGCGAGGCACGCCGTCGTCCTCGCCACTGGATCCGCGCCCTCGGTACCGAAGGTCCCCGGCCTCCAGCACACCCCGCACTGGACCACCCCCGACGCGACGAGCACGCGCGAGGTCCCGGAAAGCCTCGCGATCCTCGGCGCGGGTGTCGCGAGCAGCGAGCTCGCGCAGGCGTTCGCGCGGCTCGGCTCGCGCGTCACAGTGCTCGCGCGCGGCACGCTCCTGAGCGGATTCCCCGAGGAGGCGCGCTCGCTCGTCGCCGCCGGGCTGCGGGAGGACGGCGTCGAGATCCTGGAGGGCGTGGTGCCCGAGCTCGCCGAGCCGACGGACGACGGCGGCGCCCGCCTCACGCTTCCCAACGGCCGCACGCTCGAGGCGGCGAGGCTGCTCGTCGCGACGGGCCGGCGGCCAGCGCTCGACGGCCTCGGGCTGCCCGCGTTCGGGATCGAGCCCGCGACGCTTCGGGTTGACGAGACGGGTCTCGTGATCGGGAATTCATGGCTGTACGCGGTGGGCGACTGCTCGGGCCGCGCGATGCTCACGCATCAGGGGAAGTATCAGGCGCGGATCACGGGCGACACCATCGTGGCCCGCACGCGCGGCGACCTCGACGGCCGCCCGGCACCGTGGAGCCGCCACGCCCGCACCGCTGACGACCTCGCCGTCCCGCGCGTCGTCTTCACCGATCCGGAGGCCGCGATGGTCGGGCTCTCGGAGGAGGAGGCGTGGGAGCACGGGGTCCGCGTGCGGGCCGTCGACCTGCCGATCTCCGTGGCGGGCGCGTGGCAGCACGCCGAGGATTACGAGGGTTGGGCGCGGTTCCTCGTCGACGAGGACCGTCGCACGATCGTCGGCGCGTGCTTCGCGGGGCCCGATGTCGCGGAGCTCCTGCAGGCGGCGACGATCGCGATCGTCGGCGAGGTGACGCTCGAGCGGCTGTGGCACGCGATCCCCGCGTTCCCGACTGTGAGCGAGGTCTGGCTGCGCTTCCTCGAGGCCTACGGCCTCTGACCACCGGCCACCTCTCACCCGACCATCGGCCAATCTACGGGCCTTGGCCAATCGTGCGTCGAGAGGTGACCGATCGTCCGCGCCAATTTGTACCGACTGGTCAGTTTGACTAAACTGGGAGCATGCTTTCAGTTCGCGTGCTCCGCATCGCTGGTCGCCGCGCCGACCTCGTGGCCCCGACGTCGTTCGACGCGCCCACCGGCACCCTCACCCTCGTCCAGGCGAACGGGCAGGACGCCCGCACCGCGCTCGCCCTCGCCGCGAGCGGCCGCTACGCCCCGGACGCGGGCGCAGCCACATGGGGCGCCGCCACCGGATCCCCCAGGAAGAACCTCAAGGCCCTCCGCCGCGCGAGCGCGCTCGTCGACGCCCCCGGCATCAACGAGGCGGAGCGCCACCTGAGCGTCCGCGGCCTCGTTGCCGAAGACCTCGCGCTCCTCCCCCGCCGCCACCGCGGCCAGAGCCCCGACGCGTGGCTCACGATCCACGCGTTCGAGGACGTCGCGAATGTCTGGGCCCACGAGCTCCCCGCCCACCGCCGCGTCGAGCTCCTCACCGAGCTCGCCCTCGCGGACCCCGCCGTCCGCCTCCTCGTCGTCGACACCCCGGACCGCCACTCCGACCTCACCGAAGACTGGCTCCCCTGCCTCGCAGCCCTCGCCGAGAACCCGGGCCGCGAACTCGCCGTCCTCGCGATCGTCGCGGAGGTGCCGGCGGGCTGGGAGGGACAGGTCGCCGTCGTCGGCAACATCGCCCAGACAGCCGAAGACCAGACCCCGGAAGCCCGGACCGCGGGCGCCGAAACGAGCGAAACGAACGACGGCGCCGACACACCGCCCGCCGCCCCCGCACCCGCCGCCGTCGTGCGCGAGCGTGAGGAGGCCCGCGCATGACTGTCATCCGGCTCGCCGGCTCCGAGCTCCAGCGCATGACCGCCGGCCTGCTCCCGAAGCTCGTGATCCTGGCCCTCACGATGGTTCCGCTCCTCTACGGCGCGGTGTACCTCTACGCGAACTGGGATCCGTACTCGAACATGGGGCACATCAAGGCCGCCCTCGTGGTCGAGGACCAGGGCGCCACCACCCCGGACGGCACGCGCCTCGAGGCGGGGCCGAAGGTCGCGGACAGCCTCGTCGAGGGCCACGTGTTCGACTGGCAGCGCGTCCCCGACGCCCAGGCCGCGGAGGCCGGCGTCCGCAACGGCACCTACTCCTTCGCGCTGCGCATCCCCGCGGACTTCTCCGCCAACCTCGCCTCCCCCGCGAGCTTCGACTCGGCGAAGCAGGCCATGCTCGACGTCACCACGAACGATTCGAACAACTACCTCCTCTCGACCATCGTGGACAAGGTCACGAAGGCCGTCCACGACTCGGTCGCGAAGGAGGTCGGGACGGAAACCGCGAACAAGCTCCTCACGGGCTACGGAACCATCCACGCGCAGATGGTCCAGGCCGCGGAC
>NZ_JBKZWT010000311.1:0-4245 GCF_047759905.1 Sinomonas sp. G460-2
GAGCCGGTTCCGTACGGCGAGGGACTCGTCGACGCGGCGCGCGCGCTCGCGCCCGAGGGCTTCGACGTGATCCTCGACTTCGTGGGCGGGTCCACGCTCGAGACGGTTCCGCAGCTACTCCGCGCGGGCGGGGTCGTTGCCTCGGTCGCCGACCGCAAGGCCCGCGACGTCTACGGCGGCCAGTACGTGTGGGTCCGCCCCAACCCCGACGACCTCGCGGAGCTCGCCGGGCTCACGGCTTCGGGCCGCCTCAAGGTCGAGCTCGCGCGCGTCGTCGATCTCGACGGCGCGGCCAGCGCCTACCGCGAGCTCGAGGGCGGGCACGTGCGCGGAAAGCTAGTGGTGCGCCTCTAGCGCGCCCGGGTTAACACCGACGACGGCGGCCGCTCACCCCACGTGGTGAGCGGCCGCCGTCGTTCGTGGTGCCCCGAGAATCGGGTGAGCGTCAGGCCTTGAGCTTCGGCTTGACGTCCTTCTCGTAGATGCCCTGGAGCGTCTTCTTGAGATCGGTGAGCGTGGCCTTGACGTCCGCCTGCTGGGTGACGATCTTGGCGACGGACTTGCCCATCTCCTGGTCGGCGCCCGGGAGGAACGCGCGCGCGTTGTCCTGGACCTTCGTGGCGGAGAGCTGGTCGATCGCGGTCTGGATCTGCGGCGTCTTCGCGAGCACGGTGGTCATGTCGGCGTCCTTGCGGACCGGCATGTAGCCGGTCGCGCCCGAGAACAGTGCGGCGTTCTCCGGCGAACCCACGAACTTGATGAACATGGCCGCCGCGAGCTGCTGCTCCTTGGGGATGCCGGCGGAGATGCCGAGGCCCGCACCGCCGGTCGGGCAGACGGGCTTCTCCGACTTGGGGCCGCCCGGGAGGAAGCCGACGCCCACGTTGAACTTCGCGTTCTTGAGCACGTCGACGAGCGAGCCCGTCGAGGAGATCGTGGTCGAGGCGATGCCCGCGGCGAAGTCGACGCTCTGGTCCTTCGAGGAAACGCCCGCCCACTTGTCCGTGTAGACCGAGTCCTGGATCCACTTGATCGCGGCGACGGCGTCGTCCGAGTCGCACGTGATGTCCCAGTCCTTGGACCAGCCGGTGCCCCAGCCCCACAGGTTGTTCTGCATCGTCCAGCCCGCGTAGCCGGCGAGCGGGCCGTACATGAAGGCGTACTGCGCGCTGCCCTGACCCTTGAGCTTCGGGGCCCACTCCGCGAACTCGGCCCACGTCTTCGGCGCGCGGTCGGGGAGACCCGCGGCCTTGAAGTGGTCCTTGTTGTAGTAGAAGAGCGGGGTCGAGCGCGCGAACGGCATGGCCCACTGCTTGCCCGAGTACTGGTAGTCGGCCACGAGCGAGTCGCGGTACTGGCTCACCTTGACGTCGAGCTGCTTGAGCAGCGAGTCGAGCGGGATGATCGACTCGTTGATGAAGTACCGGAACCACCACACGTCGGAGAGCACCACGATCGCCGGGAGGCCCGACTTTGCCGCCTGGGCGGCCTGGTACTTCTGCGCGATGTCCTCGTACGACGAGCCCGCGGTGACGAGGTTGACCTTGATGCCCGGGTTGGCGGCCTGGAAGGCCTCGATCATCTTCTTCTCGACCTCCTCGGACTTGCCGGGGTGGTTCGACCAGAAGTCGATGGAAGCCGCCGGCTTGACGTCCTTGAAGTCGACGTCGGCCGCAGCGGTGGTTGCCGCAGTGCCGGAAGTGTCCGGGCCGCCGCAGGCAGCGAGGGTGAGAGCGCCCGCTCCCACCCCCGTCAGGGCGAGGAAGTTTCGGCGGTCGATCTGGAATGCCATGGTCGGCCTTTCTTGATGGATTGGGTGTGAGACGGAAGCTAGTTGGCGGTGCTGCCCTGGGTGAGGCCGGCGACGATGTACCGCTGGAGCATCGCGAAGACGACGAGGACCGGAATGATCACTAGGACGGCGCCGGCCATGAGGATGGGCCAGTTGGCGCCGCCACCCTCGGAGTTCTGCAGGAGCGTCAGGCCCACGGGAAGCGTCATGAGCTCGGGCCGGTCCGTGATGATGAGCGGCCAGATGTAGTCGTTCCACTCGCTCACGATCGTCACGAGGGCGACGGTCGCGATGGACGGACCGGAGATGGGCACCACGATCTGCCAGAGGCGCTTCCAGTGGCCCGCGCCGTCGATCTCGGCGGCCTCGAGGATTGAGCCGGGAAGCGTCATGAAGTGCTGGCGCAACAGGAACGTCCCGAAGGCCGTTCCGAGCCCGGGCAGGATGATTCCCCACAGCGTGTTCTTTCCGCCCATGCCCGCGATGAGCACGTAGTTCGGCAGGATCGAGACCTGTGACGGCACCATGAGGGCCACGAGGATGAGGATGAAGAGCACGTTCTTGAACGGGAACCGGACGAACACGAGAGCGTAGGCCGTCATGATCGCGAGCGAGACCTTGATCAGTGCGCCAACGACCGTGACGATCGTCGAGTTCAGGAAGAAGCGCCCGAACGGGACCGCGGTCATCGCCGTCCCGTAGCTGTCGAGGTTGAGCGACTTCGGGAGGAGCTTGATGTCCGTGGTGATGATCTCTGGCGCCGTCTTGAACGAGCTCAGGACCATCCACAGGAGGGGGAGCGCAACGATGAGCGTCGCGACGAGCAGCGGGATATACCCGGCGGTGATCGTCGCGACGAGGTTCTTCGACGAGAACGCGCGCGGGCGGATCGGTTCGCCAGCGCGGGCGGTGACTTCGACGGGTGCGGGGGCGCTCATGCGTAGTGCACCTTCTTCTCGACGAAACGGATCTGGACCACGGTGACGATCAGCAGGATCGCGAACAGGACCACCGAGATGGCCGCGGAGTATCCGGCCCGGTTGTACGCGCCGAACGCCTCGAGGTACGCGTCGTAGATGAGCGTGCTCGTGCCGTCCCCGAGCGGGGTCATGATGCGGATGATGTCGAATGCCTGGAGGCTCGACAGGATCGTGGTGATGAGCAGGAAGAACGTCGTGGGGGAGAGCAGGGGGAGCGAGATGCTCCAGAACCTGCGTGCGGTCCCGGCCCCGTCGAGTGCCGCGGCCTCCATGATGTCGTTCGGGAGCGACTGGAGGCCCGCGAGGTACACGACCGCGCAGTAGCCGAGGTTCTTCCAGACGTACACGATGATGACCATCGTGAGCGCGAGCTGCGGATTGTTGAACCACTCGGGGCTCTTGATGCCGATGCCACGGAGTGTCCACGCGATCGCGCCGTACCCGGGATCGAAGATGAACATCCAGACGAGTCCCACGCCGACGCCGGACAGCACGTAGGGCGCGAAGACCGCCGCCCGCGCGAACGTCGTGCCGCGCAGCTTCGAGTTGAGCACGATCGCCACGACGAGGCCGAGCGCCATGGACAGGCCGACGGTGAAGACCGTGAAGATCGCCGTCGTGCCGAGCACGCGGGGTGCGTCGTCGCTCGTGAAGAACGCCACGTAGTTGTCGAGGCCAATGTTCTTCGCGCGCGGCGCCCCGAGCGTCCAGTCGAGCAGCGAGTACTGGATGTTCGTGATCAGCGGGCGATACGTGAAGACCGCGATGAGGATCAGGTTTGGCAGCGCCATCGCGAGGAAGATGAAGAAATCGCGACGGTTTCGTGCGCTCCAGCGCGGGCGCCGCGGCGCGGCCGCCGGTGGGGTGACCGTCGTGGGACGGTCGAGGTCAAGGTGAGTCATGGTGCTGATGGCTCCTTCCGCCGGGCCCCCCCGAGCCCGGTACTTCTGGGCACCGCGCAGTGATGCCGCGACGGTGGCTGATCCAGTGGAGCATGAAATGACTCGTCGGTAACCCCGGATTCGCGGTCTCCCGCAAGAGTTCTCCGAGCGGTAGCCAAGAGTTAACTCTGTGTTTCTGGCTTGGATGACAAGCGTGAGATGTGGGGCACAATGGCCCCATGGGATCCCTCCTCGATGTCCCGGGCCTTCGCGTCGGCCACGCGCAGCGAACGGGCGACGGCTGGCTCACCGGCGTCACCGCGATCCTCGCTCCGCCCGATTCGGCTGGCGGCGTCGACGTCCGCGGCGGAGGCCCTGGCACGAGCGAGACCGACGCGCTGGACCCCTCGACACTCGCCCAGAACGTGGACGGCGTGGCCCTCTGCGGCGGCAGCGCGTATGGCCTGGCCGCCGCGGCCGGCGTCCAGCAGTTCTTGGAGTCCGAAGGCCAGGGCTTCGCCGTCATGGGCGGGGTCGTGCCGTATTGGCATACATCGAGACCGCCTGACGGCGGAAGCGGAAGGGATGGGAC